>CAIYKV010000142.1 GCA_903926855.1 uncultured Bacteroidota bacterium
ACCGTTGAAGTAGAACGTTCTATGCGTGTTTTGGATGGTCTGATTGCTTTATTTTCTGCTGTAGATGGTGTAGAACCACAGTCTGAAACCGTATGGCGCCAGGCTAACCGTTATAAAGTTCCCCGTATTGGGTTCGTTAATAAAATGGACCGCTCAGGTGCTGATTTCTTAATGGTGGTTAGCCAGGTAAAAGAAATGCTGGGTGCGAATGCTGTTCCATTGCAATTACCGATTGGTGCAGAAGATGATTTTGTAGGAGTGGTGGATCTGATTACCATGAAAGGCGTAATCTGGGATATGGAAACCGAGGGTATGACTTTTAAAGAAATTCCCGTTCCGGCTGATATGGAAGAAGAAGCCAACCATTGGAGAGCACAATTAATTGAGGCAGTTGCTGAATATGATGATAAATTAATGGAAAAATTCTTCGATGACCCCGCTTCTATTTCCGAAGATGAGGTTCATGAAGCCATCCGTAAAGCCTGTATCGACCTTAGCATTGTTCCAATGATGTGCGGTTCTTCTTTCAAGAACAAAGGGGTGCAAACCGCTTTGGATGCAGTTTGTCGTTATTTGCCTAGTCCGGTTGACGTAGAAGATACTGTTGGTACTGATCCTGATACTGGTGAAACCATTACCCGTAAACCCAATGCTAAAGAACCATTTGCAGCGTTGGCGTTTAAAATTATGACCGATCCTTTTGTGGGTCGTCTGGCATTTTTCCGTTGCTATTCTGGTCACCTGGATGCCGGTTCTTATGTTTTGAATGTAAGAAGTGGTAAAAAAGAGCGTATCAGTCGTATTATGAAAATGTTTGCGAACAAGCAAAACCCAATCGACTTCATTGAAGCAGGAGATATTGCAGCTGCAGTTGGATTTAAAGAAATCAAGACCGGAGATACTTTGTGTGATGAAAATCATCCTATCACATTGGAAAATATGTTCATTCCTGAGCCGGTAATTTCTGTAGCGGTTGAGCCTAAAACACAGGCTGATGTTGATAAAATGGGTATGGCAATTGCCAAACTGGTAGAAGAAGATCCTACACTTCGTGTAAAAACTGATGAAGATACTGGGCAAACGATTCTTTCAGGAATGGGAGAATTACACCTTGAGATCATTGTTGACCGTATGCGTCGTGAATTTAAAGTAGAAATTAACCAGGGTAATCCTCAGGTTGCTTATAAAGAAGCATTCAGCAATACCATTGAACATCGCGAGGTTTTGAAAAAGCAAACGGGTGGTCGTGGTAAATTCGCCGATATCTATTTTGAAATCGGGCCAGCTGATGCAGAATGGATGACAGAAAATCCAGGAAAACATTTTCAGTTTAAGAATGATATTTTCGGAGGATCTATTCCAAAAGAATTTCACCCTGCTATTTTAAAAGGGTTTGAAACTTCTATGACATCCGGTGTTTTGGCAGGTTATCCAATGGAAAGCATGAAAGTGCGGATTTTTGATGGTAGCTTCCACCAGGTGGATTCTGATGCTATGTCATTTGAATTATGTGCCAAAGGCGGTTTCCGTGAAGCAGGACGTAAAGCAAAACCTGTTTTATTGGAACCTATCATGAAAGTGGAAGTAGTAACACCAGACCAGTACATGGGAGATGTTACCGGTGATCTTAACCGCAGACGTGGTATGCTGGAAGGAATGGATAGCCGTGGAAATCTGCAGGTCATTAAAGCTAAAGTTCCTTTGAGTGAAATGTTCGGATATGTGACCCAACTGCGTTCTTTATCTTCAGGACGAGCCACATCAACTATGGAATTTAGCCATTACTCTCCAGCTCCGAATAATATTGCTGAAGAAGTAATTGCAAAGAGCAAGGGTAAAGTGAAAGTTGAAGACTAATCAAGATCTCTAAATAAAGATGGATAAAACTAATAGCCCCGTTCCTTTTGAACGGGGCTATTAGTTTTTAGGAACAAATCTGACTAGGGTTGAACAAATCTATAGACTTCCATATCAGATTGCTTTGATGCTCAGTTTTATTTACAATAGCTGTTGATTAGGGCATCTGTACCTGGATAGTTTTTGGCTTTTGCAATTCCGAGTAATGGACAGGCTTCTTCTTTTTTACCAAGATTAATCAATGCCGCTGCTTTGAAATATTCGGATTTGCCGTCTGTTGCTGTTTTCATAGATAATACCTTATCGAAATAAGGAATTGATTTTGCCCAGTCTTTCATATTGAAATAGCAGATCGCAATATTTTCATACACGCCATAGGTGCCACTACTGATTTTAGACGAGCGTATGAATTTTTGTGTAGCACCTGCATAGTCTTTTTGATTAAAGAGTGCATTCCCTTCATTGAAAAGCTGGTTGGACAGAATCACATCACTTCCCTGGATTACTTTCCCCTGCACCGCATTGGCTGGCATATTTGTGAATATTTCAGTCCTTCTTGTAATCAGGTCCTTATCACCCGGAAAACGCCTTACGGCACTGTCTGCCATGCCGAGCAATTCAGGATTTCCTTTTGTTTTTGCACCCAGCATCCCCATCAGATAAAAATTCCAGCCAAACACTTCATTCGGTCTGTACTTGGTGAAAAGCTTAAAAGCTTTTTTAATGGTAGCTGTGTCTCCTGTTCTAGAGCAAACGGCAATTAAGGTTTGGTAATAGGTCTTTGCCCTGGGTTTAGTAAAATAAGCAAGCGTAGCGTATTTGTAGGCGCTGTCCATTTTATTTTCTGCAAAATAAACGTCTGCTTTCAGAAACTCGCTATACATGATATAGGGATTGGCCTTGGCACCCCGGTCCAAATAGGCAATAGCTTCGGGATATTTTTTACTTTCGTATAAATATCTACCGATAATACCTTCTATGGGTTGTGCGGAAGATGAAAGGTTGGGTATAGTGGGGAATGAACTAATTACATCGTTTAAGGGTAATTTAACAGGTTCATTAACAAGGTCAGGAATTACTCTATTTTGAACTACCAAGGATTGATAAGTGAGATAAGTAATATAAGCACTTGGTAATAAAAATAACAGAGAAGTAAAAGCAAAAGCAGATTTCGGAAGGTTTGAAACAGTTTTACTTTGTTCAGTTACCTCGGTACCTTCTTCGCCTCTTTGGTTAAAAGCAGTAATGTTGATTGCGGCAATAATCACAAAGAACATCTGATTAACAGGTCTTTCGATGGGGAAGTTAAAAAAGGCTTCTGCAAAAAAAGCCGCTAAGCCAATTAAAGAAAAACCGGAAATAATTTTTACTTCATCCGGAGCATTCGAAAACCATGTTTTGATGCTATAAACAAGCAGACAAACGAAAAGGCTTACATATAATAATCCACCTAACCAACCCAATTCTGCAGTATATTCCAAAAAATCATTGTGTGCATGAATTGGTACCAGTAGATCGTTTGTCAGGTATTTGGTATAAGGAATTGAAGCAATTTTCCAGTTCCCATATCCACACCCCATTAAAGGATGTTGTTTAATATAATCAGTTGCGTTTTTCCATAAAAACAAACGTTCACTATTACTTCCGTCAGAAGAGGATGTGATAGAAGAAATTCTTTCAGTAATGGTACCATACTGATCTTTATCCATACTGTCATCCACAAAACTGCTTTTTGCCACTGAAATAGCAATTGTAGACATTACTAAGGCCATTCCTATCGTTACAACTATAAAACCTACTCTGAATAGATTCTGCTCCCTATCTTTTCTTTTAATAAATTGGTCAATACATATAACCAGATATATAATGATTTGAAAAAAATAGCCAAGATATGAGGTTCTGGAGTTTACCAAAAATATTGTCAGGCTTGCTATTAGAAATATGGTGGTATTGACAAGCTTACCTATAGGTTTGAAAGAGTAGATACAATACAATAAAAATGGAAGTTTGGCTACGAGACTGGCCGCATAAATATTTTTATTACCTGCCCTTCCTTTCATGGCAAGGATCAATTCGGTTAGTCGGTAATTATGCATTTCCCCAAAAAAAAGAATTAGGGATTGTAGTGACTGGACCAGAACAATTAATGATAATAATTGGGCAAAAATCTTAAAGAGTTGTGTTCTTCCATACAGCAAGATAGACAAATTAAAAAATGCTAGGATCGTTGCTATAAAACGAACATAACAAACCCAACCTTCGGTATGGTTTATCGAAAAAAACACGGAAATACCCGCCAGGGCAAAAAGTGCCAGGTATAACTTTGAAAATGTATTCTTAAATAATTTAACGGCAGGAAACTCAAACTCATTTTTTCTGTCAAGAATATAGAGGGCAATGACAAAATCCAAAACCACCACATAAACCCATTGTGCACCCATATCATCCACACCGCCAAAACCAGGAATAAATTCAACCGCAAAGTATAATAAGGTGAAAATAAAGGGGATCAGGTCCTTTTGTGCGGGTAAAAAACCTAAAACTCCTTTATTGGTTTTGGAATTTGCAGGGGTATTCCCCTTTAATTTTGTTTTTTTAGCCATGCTATATTTGTTATCGTAAAATTATCAATTCGCATCAAATTTTCAGTATTCTCCGGTAACTTACTCTAAATTCCCCTCGTGAAGAATTTCCAGATTTTTTGAAAAGCTAAAATTCCCCGGAAGCTGGAAAATTTAAAGGCCATTCCAGACTTTGAAAACGGGAAACACGTGTTTTTATGCATTTTGGGGACATTTTTTTTGAATTTATCCCAAAATCCCCAAAAAACCCTTTAAAAAACTTGTCTGTTCAGTTACTGGCTCTTACCTTTGCAACCCCAATCAGAAAATTGGGTTTTGACTATGTCTCAACGAATCAGAATCAAATTACAATCATACGATCACAATCTGGTAGATAAATCTGCCGAGAAAATCGTAAAAACTGTTCGCAGTACGGGTGCAGTAGTTACAGGACCAATTCCTTTGCCTACACACAAAAGAATTTTCACCGTTCTGCGTTCACCACACGTGAATAAAAAGAGTCGTGAACAGTTCCAGTTATGTACGCATAAGCGTTTGCTGGATATTTACACTTCTTCATCCAGAACAGTGGATGCACTGAGTAAGTTAGATCTTCCATCTGGTGTGGAAGTTGAAATTAAAGCTTGATAGCCTGAACCGTAACGATCAGGATAGTTCTTACTAATTCATTTATCATCTTTCAATCCCGCTTTATACCGGGAGAAAAAAGCTCTGATCTAAATAAACCCCTTCTACTACTGTTTACAGTACTGAAGGATAAATATAAACAGGCCCTTCGAGGTTTGTTTGCTTCCGGTAC
>CAIYKV010000143.1 GCA_903926855.1 uncultured Bacteroidota bacterium
AATCATTTGATCAACGGTAATATTGTAGTAAACAATTGCAGGTGCTTCTCCTACCCCGGTAAATGGTCCCATCTCAAGAACCACTACAAATGAAGGCTGGTGCGTTTTCGTTCTTCCATGTGAAATGGTAAACGGATATTCAAAAGGCAGGTTTTGCTGGAAATAACTAAGCTTCAAAACGTTTCATTTAGGGCCATAAAACTAATGCATTTAGCCGGTTTCATTATTGTCTGAATCCTATCTTCCGGATGCCTTAATGGACGTGAGTAATCCCTGATTGAAATCACTTGCCTGGTTAAGTGTTTCCAGCGTAAGATGCATCCTGTACCTCCAATAATGGTGAGGATCGGCAGGAATGTTGATTCTTTCCTCTGCGGGATTTGATCTGCGCAAAGTTTCATCCATCCCTAATAAATCCTGTAATTGAAATACAGTCCACATAGCCGGAGAATATAAATGTTGTAATACAATCGCTTTATTGATCCAGGCTTCACAGTAAAAGGGTGCTTCTCCAAATTGCCCTAACTCATGATTATAAAAATGTTGTACTTTTTCTTTATCCTCTTCCCACCAACCCCGAATGGTACTCATATCATGCGTTGCCGGTGTTACTACACTCAGATAAGGTGCATCATTAGGATGGAAAAATTCTTTGGCTGGGTCTTTTGGCATTCTTTGAATTTCAAGACTTAATAAGCCCAGTTGTTTCATTACATCAGGAACACAATCCGGTACTAGTCCTAAATCTTCTCCGCAAACCAGCATATTCGTCACCCGTTTTAAAGCTGGCAATTTCTGTAATGCTTCTTTCATCCAGAAATCATCCTGTCGTCGAAAGAAATAATTGACATACAAATTTTTCAATTGCTCCCTTGTTCCGGCTTCTAAATTTCTAAAAGAGGATGTTTCTTCGATACCAAAACGGAAATGAAAATATTGCCCGTCTGCTTCTTCCGAATCAAACAGAATCACATTGCTGATCAGGTTATACAAACCCTGCCTGATTTTTGCATGGTGTGTATCCTGGTCAAGTTGTTTGAAATGGGCTTCTACCAAACGTTGTGTACGATATTCTGCTTTCAATTCATACATACCTGTTCCGGTCTTTTTCAGGAACAGACTTTTCACCAATTCATTATCATACCCAAATACTTCCCATAACACATTTTCAGTGATATAGGGCTTTGTATACCGATCCCTGTCAAACCAGATATGGTTGTTATAGAATTCATTGATATGTATAGGAATCGCTGGCACAAAATGACCCATGATTCCTTCTACTGCATTCATAGGAATACTCCAGATTCTAAAAAAACCGAGTATATGGTCAATCCTAAACGCATCGAAATAGTAACTCATCTGCTCAAACCGTTGTTTCCACCAGGCAAATCCATCTTCACGCATACGCTGCCAGTTATAGGTGGGGAAACCCCAGTTCTGTCCCTTTACTGCAAAATCATCCGGCGGAGCACCTGCCTGAAAATCGAGATGGTATAATTGCGGATTCTGCCATGCATCAACCCCATTCCTATATACCCCTATTGCAATATCTCCTTTTACAATGATCCCTTTTTTATGTGCATAGACGGTTGCTTCTTTTAATTGCAGGTGTAAATGGTATTGCACAAAATAGTAGAAAGCAATCTCGGAAAAGGCTTTAGAGGAAGGATTCGTCAATTCCTCAATATCTGTTAAATTAAATTGCTTATACCCAGGCCATTGATTAAAATCTACTGTTCCGTATTGATCTCTCAGATAACAAAAAGCTGCATAAGGAACCAGCCAATGTTGGTTCTGTGTAAAAAACTGCTGGTATTCTTTGGAAGCAAGTGTTTTTTCTTTAGCACCAGCATATACCAACCTGGCAAACTCCGTTTTTATTTTTGTAACAGCCACATAATCCATCGTATCCAATGCATTGAGGCGTTTTCTTTCCTTTTCCAACTTCTGTAATGCTTTTGCATTGGCCTCATCTGTAATAGCTTTAAGATTCAGGTAAAGTGGATGCAAAGCAAAAGCCGAAATGGCTGCATATGGATAAGAGTCTGTATACGTATTGGTAGCCGTAGTATCATTAATAGGAAGTATCTGGATCATTTTCAATCCCAGTTTCTCTGACCAGTCAACCAATAATTTCATATCGGTAAACTCCCCTACGCCAAAACTATTTTCTGAACGCAGACTGAAAACAGGAACTGCAACACCTGCACCTTTCCAGGTATTATTGGGTAATAGCGCAAATCCATCATTTAAAATAGTTAATCTACCGGGTGTTCCATAATCAAAAACCGTTCGGTTATCTCCCGCTTCATACTTTACAAATAATTGATTCTTTGTATCGTAGATTCCATATTTATAGGCAATCGGAAAAGACTCCTTTCCTAAATTGATAGGTAAGGTATAATAGGTTTCTGCTTCGATCCTATTCAGTAAAACAGGTTTTTCTGTATCCCAGTTTCCCAATGCTTTACAATTACCAATGATACAAATGGTTTGTTCATTCGTTAGTAAGGGCGCTTTTACCTTAAAAAGATGCGTAGCGGATTGGGCAATTTTTGTTGAGCCATTGTCCTTGTTATGATTCAATAATACTTTTTCAAAAGGCTCGGTATAAAAAGTATTTTCATAATATCCGGCAAAATTCCAGCTGTCTATGCATAGAATCTCTTCATGTGCTAAATGCGAAAAATTGATTTTCTTATCCGTTCCCCAATCATAACTGATACTGCCGTCTATGTTTTTAAGGATGTATTGATAAGTTATTTCAGTATCTGCTTCGATCGCATCCTTGAATTCAATAGATGTATTCCAGTGTTCTTCATCAAAATACTGCATGGGTAACGCTTTTTCTATCTCACCATTCCCCAATAAAGGATGATTACCTGATACAAATAATTCCTGACCGAAAGATGTATGAAAACGAAGTTGGAAAAAGACTTTTTTTATTCGGTTCACGCTGTTTTTTTTACTTTTCAATTGAAT
>CAIYKV010000144.1 GCA_903926855.1 uncultured Bacteroidota bacterium
ACTTTGGTTGATAATACTTCTACTTTTTTATTATCCGGTTCTTCTACTGAATAATGGGCAACCGACTCGGAGAGAAAAAGTATTTTCCTTTTACTGGTATCGCCATCTTCAAAATCCACTTTTTGCCCCATAAAAGACTTGGGGTAATTGCGTAATTGTAGTTGGCCTTTCAGGTAAACCTCGCATTGAAATTTTTTAATTTCCTTCAAATGCTCTTCCCTTTTGGCAATGGCTTTCCGGATAATGGCATAGGCGGGATCTTCGCCGCCTGCTTTTACAACCACATTTGTGAGGTCATATTGTTGTTCTTCCAGCACAAAATCAATGGTAATATCTGCACGACCCAGTTTTACTTTTTTCTCAATTGATTTATGGCCAATGTATTGGCATACGAGGGTATACTCGCCCGGGCTTACGGTAATACTATAAAAACCTTTGCTATTGGCAGATACGCCCTGGGTAGTTCCTTTTATGAGTACAGAAGAGAAGGCAAGAGCAGTGCCGTTTTTTTCTCTGACAGTGCCACTTATTATTGCGGTATACCCCGCAACTGAAAGAATACATGCAATAACAAAAAATAATAATTTCCGCATAAGCTCTGCTTACAACGAAAATAGGGCGGGAAAGTTACCGGTTACGAAATATGTTGTTAAATTATATACCTATCTCCTGAAACCGTTGGGATGCTATTGCAAAGTAATGAGGTAATTACAACTGGCATTATTTACGCAAAAAACTTCCGGTTATTGCCGCTCCTCCACTTATTAACCCACTAACCAATCCAGTAACCAGGATCAGCAGAAAATAGGAACCGCCGAGGGGTAAGATTCCGGCTACTTTGGTGGAGAGAATATGTTCATTGGCCATATCCTTTAAAAAAGCAAGTACTACCCATAACAAAAACATACCGGAAAAACCTGAAACAAATGCTTTCCATGGTTTTTGGTGAATGGCTACTGAAACGAGCAGAGAAGTGACTACAAAGCCCCACCAGGGTAAACTCGTATATAACCCCATAACAAAACCCAAAAATGCTGTTAATAAGATGGCTGATGCAATCTTCATAATATTGTAATTAGCTGTTAGAAAAACTGATATGCCATTTCATTTTATCACTTTTACCCGCTTCTGCTTTTTTCATAAATAAAGCGCGGTAATATTTTCCTGCGGCCCACGAATCAATGAAGGTATCATAGTATTTACTTCCCGGGTTTCCGCTTTGACCGCCGGGATACACACAATACGCTTCAATATCATCTGTTAAATGAACAATCATACGCCAACTGGGACCATGGGCATCGCGTGTGGCATTGATAATATTTGCCCCGCCTCCAATAGGAAGATGCAATCGGCTTAATGCCGGGATCTTCAATAGGTGGTTAACCCTTGTATCTTTAAAAACACCCCAATCCAATTTGCCTTCCTTTTCCAAAGCTGCCAGATGTGCACAGGCCCTTTTACAGGCAATCATTACATCATCATCGATGGTTTCTGTTTTATCCGTTGTGTTGATATTATCAGCAAACTCATACCCGGTTCCTCTTAACATACTTTCCAACAGCGTAGGCTGGTCGGGCCATAGTATGGGTAATTTTGCTTTGGCATATTCATCCCCATAAACGGCTGCCTGCAAACTATCCCATATACAGACAAATACGGTACTTCCCTTTTCTTTTATATCTGCATTCAGGTTCCAGTTCTCCAGAATCTCCACATATTTTTTCTCCGTTTCGCTCAATGCTTTTTTATCAATATACCTAAGTAAAACGGGTCTTGCCATTTCTGCAAATACATTATAATTATTCATTTGCATTTTTTGCATATCCTCAGGCGTAATATCATTCATCCCGGTCAATAACCGGTTAATCATAAAACCTCTGTAAACAGGAAAGCTATTTGCCGCACCTAAATAATAGGGGTAGGTAGAATCTGTAGATTTCTGATTGGCACTACTTACAAATTCTCTTTTGGGATCTTTGATCATGGGATTTTCTGAAGCAGGTATAATACCCTGCCATAAATAACTGCTGTCAGTGCCCGGCATAACATAATCACCCTGGTGTTTCCAACGCGCAATAAACGCTCCCTGTTGTTTGATGGCAATATGACCCGACTTGGAAGCGAATACAAAATTTTGCCCGGGACAAGTCCAGTTATTAATCGCACTTAGATAATCTTCATAATTTTTAGCACGGTTTAGATCATAAAACGCTTTTACCCCTGTACTCGCCTGGTGTGCCGTCCAGTGAATGGCCAGGTATTTTCCTTCTGTACTTTCGTTTGAGTATGCTTTATCGTACATAACCGGCCCGAAAACGGTCATGGCAATATTTTCAACCAAATCTTCTTTCCCTTTTACTTTTACCACTTCTTTCCGATGTTCGGCTTTCACCCAGGCGCCGTTGTACCAATATTCATTCAGTGTAGAGTCTTTAAAAGTAAGATCATAATAATCGATTACATCCCTGCCGGCATTGGTAACTCCCCAGGCAATGCTATCATTGAATCCAATGATTACCGCTGGTGAGCCGGGGAAACTGGCCCCATAGGTATTATGTGTGGGAGTGGTTATCTGTACTTCATACCAAAGAGAGGGCAGGTTAAGCCCCAGGTGTGGGTCATTACAGAGAATGGGTCTTCCGCTTTTTGTTTTTTTACCGGATACTGCCCAGTTATTACTTCCATTGTCCTTATCAGGTGCCGCTACATCAGGCAGGTTATAAGCAGTGAATTTGGGGGCAATATTTTTACCCAGGTAAACCGAATCCACATTGGCCGGGGCTTTAGGAACTATATAGGGCTTGGCATAAACAGTGCCTTTAGGTATAATCGGGTCAAGTGAATCCTGCACAATTGGAAACAATTTATTCATATCATCCAGTCCAAAATAGTTCTTGGCATTACTCATTTGTAAATCGGTACTGGCTCCTCTGGCCGTTAGATCATAGGACATCAGCATGAGGAATAAATAGGTCTTTAAAGGTGTCCATGCTTCCGGTTTATAATCCAGCAGTTTATATTCGAAGGGTATCTGTTCTGGTTGTAAAGAATTAATATAGGCGTTCACCCCTTTGGCATAGGATTCCATGGTGGCTTTCATTTCCGGATTCTGGTTCATCTTTTCCAGCGTTTGTTCTGCGCCATACACCATACCCAGTCTCCGGAAAAAACGGTCAGTAGGCACTCTGTCTTCCCCAACAATTTCGCTTAACCTACCCCCGGCCACATAGGTTTGAAACTCCATCTGCCATAAGCGGAATTTAGCATGCAGGTATCCCTGAACATAATAAGCATCCAGATCGTTATCAGCATAGATATGCGGAACAAGGCGGTCATCCATGTATACGTCTACTTTTCCTTTTAGGTCAGTTGTTTTAATATCTGTAGAAAAACTGGTATTTACCGGTTCTGCATTCTGCCAAAACCCTTGCTGGGGCGATAAAAAATATCCCAATCGGGGTGTTTTGCCTGTTTTTGAAGGCAATTGCATATTTAAAACTGTAACCAGCCCAACAGTACATAACCCGGAGATAATCAGAGGAACGATCCGCATAGCAACCTTATTTGATGATGAAAATAGTTGATTTTTAAATAGCAATCATGAATTTAGTGAGGTATCTGCCCTTACCGGTTGATAATTGAGGTTAACTAATTGCGAATGATTAATTTTGCTTTTTATGAAACAGTTCAGCGTTCCCAATATATACCGGAGTAATCTTATCAGTGCTATTAAAAGCTACCGTAGGCAGGAAGATAGATTAAAGAAGGATTTTAGCCCTACCCGTTTAGCATTGGGACCAATAGACATATATCTTGCCCGTCATTTTGGTTTTTGTTATGGGGTGGAAAATGCCATTGAAATCGCGTTTAATACGATTGAGCAGAACCCCGGTAAACGTATTTTTCTGTTGAGTGAGATGATACATAATCCCCAGGTGAATCATGACTTACAGGCAAAGGGAGTTCGTTTTTTACAGGATACCTATGGCAAACAGGTGATCCCATTTTCAGAATTAACGCCTGCTGATATTGTAATCATACCTGCATTTGGAACAACCCTTGAAGTTGAAAAGATATTAGATAGCATGGGTATTCCTACGGCTGCCTATAATACTACCTGCCCTTTTGTAGAAAAAGTATGGAACCGGAGTGAACAGATTGCTACCAAAGGATATAGCATCATTGTACACGGCAAACCCAAACACGAAGAAACCCGTGCTACTTTTTCGCATGCTTCTTCTTATACGCCTACGCTGGTGATTAATGATATGGAAGAAACCATTGAGTTAGCCAAATATATTACCGGCCAGAAAAAGCCGGAAGATTTTTATAGCGAATTCAAGGGGCGCTTTTCTAAGGGCTTTGATATCAGCCTTCACTTACAAAAAATCGGCGTGGTAAACCAAACTACACAATTGGCCAGCGACACACAGGCTATTTCTGATTACCTTAAAAATGTATTCATTCAGCAATACCAATTAACTGCCGAAAATATTCATGAGCGGTTTGCAGATACGCGTGATACTTTATGTTATGCAACCAACGATAACCAGACTGCTGTTTCGGGTATGTTGACAACTCCTGCTGATATTGCCATTGTGATTGGCGGGCATAATAGTAGCAACAGTTCGCACCTGGTAGAGCTTTGCGAGCATCAACTAACTACTTATTTTATAGATTCAGCTGATAGGCTTATTAACAAAGCGTCTATTGAAACCTGCAACTGGAGAACCAAGGAATTATCGGAAATAACCGGGTATCTTCCGAATGCAAATCCTTTAAAAATACTGATCACCAGTGGCGCCAGCTGCCCGGATGCCGTTGTCGAAAAAGTGATTCGCAAACTGGCAGGTTTTTACGATGTGGAAGAAAAAATTGAAGAGGTAGCTGTAGAATTCGCATCCGCAAAAGATGGGATTTGACAATCTAAAATATCTTGTATCCATTTACTACTCAATAATATTACTATTCAATAACACTTTATACTAGTAATAAAATTCAATCACTCCACTAGTGGAGACTCCGTGTCGCTCAAGGCCGCTGGGCCCCGTCCCTGTTACCGGGCTGCTATTGCTTCTAATAATACCTTTAATTTTTTATAAGCCAGTAGGATGGAAATTGGTGTAATAGCAAAGCTGGTCATTTGGATAAAATATCCTTGACAGTTAACTTCAGCCTATCTGGCAAGCTACCCTTCTAAATTCCGGGGATATTTAGATTATTTCTTACCTTATGTCCATTATGCATAGGTTCAATTGTTATTTCTTTTTAACAATGTAAATATTTTACAATGAAAGAATTTTTATTAGTATTCAGAGCCGATTACAAATCCATGCGGCCAAGTACGGCTGAAGAAACAAAAGCCATCATGGACCAGTGGATGAATTGGATTTCGGGTATTGCAGCCCAAAACAAATTAAGCAATCCGGGAAGCAGTCTTGCCGGAGCTGGAAAAGTGGTAAGACCGGATAATGTAATTACTGACGGTCCATATGCAGAAATCAAAGAATTGATTGGGGGTTACACGATTGTAAAAGCAGATACTTTGGAAGAAGCAGCTGAGTTGGCAAAGGATTGTCCGATATTAGAAATTGGCGGAAATGTTGAAGTGAGAGAGATCAATAAAATGTGATATTTTCTGGAATCGATTTTAAAAGCCTTTGTTTTCAAAGGCTTTTTTGCTTATAAGGCAGTGACGATACTGAAATATTACCAGCAGAAAATTGTATATTGATCTAAAAAGTATTAAAAAAATACGCATGAGGTCTTTTTTGCTGGTTATTGGTTACCTATTTGCTCATTACACATTTGGTCAGTCTACCCTCACCGGGAAAATTACTGATGCAGTAACCAAAAAACCCATTGGCAACGTTAGTATTTTTTTAAGTCATACTACCATCGGTACCGTTAGTAACGAAAATGGCGAATTTGCGATAGCCAATATGCCACAAGGGAAATTTCAGCTGATTGCCTCTTCTTTAAATTATGAAAATTATATAACTACTGTTGAATACGCGCGCAAAGGCGATCCACTTAGTATTGTTATGATACCAACTCAACATACATTACAAGAAGTGATTGTTGAACCTTATGATAAAGATGGCTGGAAAAACTGGGGTGGCTATTTCAAAACCCATTTTATTGGAAATTTTTCTCTGATTAAAAATTGCAGGCTATTGAACCCAGATGCGGTAAAATTTCGGTTTAATAATAAAAAAAATACGCTTAGGGCTTTTGCACACGAAAAATTAATCTTCGAAAATAAATCGCTTGGTTATCGCATTCAATATCTTCTCACCAGGTTTGAACTTGATTTTACAGATAATACGTTTAAATATGTTGGCTATCCTTTGTTTGAAAATATGGTACCTAAAAATCTATCTGAAAAAAAGAAATGGGATTCTGCAAGAGTAAACATCTATAGAGGCTCACTAAGGCATTTCTTACGAAGTATCTACAATAATCAATTGATACAGGAAGGGTTTGAGGTCAGGGCCATCAAAATAGTATCTACTGAAGAGAAAGCAAGAGTCAATGAAATCAATAAAGTGTATGACCAGATGCAGGAAGCGGGTTTAAAACCGAGGCTAAGGATACAAAGAGATTCACTTGATTATTACCAAAAAATTAAAGTACTGCCTGATTCAAACAATAAAATTGTTCTCAACAAGCTGCTACTCAGAGATAGCCTGGTTCTTATTTCAAAAGGGGGAAATGAAGCAACTGAAACCATTGTTATGCAATTCCCAGGGGGGTTGCATATCAGTTATCTGCATAAATCTATGCCTTATGATTATACCAATACGCAGTTTAAAATATCCGATAAAGATGTTATCAGTTGCCAAATTGAATTATTGTTTGGAAAAGGGGTTAGCATCTATAAAAATGGAAATTATTTTAATGGAGAAAATTTGATTATCGAAGGTTATTGGTCATGGTCAGAAAAACTATCTACTATGTTACCCTCAGATTACTGGCCAGAAACGAAAAATAATTAACTATATACGCTGTTAACAGATGATTCAAAAAACACTTATCCCTTCTATGATCTGGTTCTTGTTAGCCTGTCCAGTCCATTCATTTTCTCAGAAAACGGATTCACTACTGAGTGTATACCAGGGAACTTACCAGCAGGAAAAGATCCATATTCATTTTGACAGGTCTGTATATTCTAAAGGAGATACGATTTGGATGAAATTATATTTGATGGCGGGAACTGATTTTTCAGATCTTAGTAAAACTGTTTATATAGACTGGTTTTCCGCATCCGGAGAATTACTAAAACATGTATCGGCACCGTTATTACAATCCAGTGCCAGACTACAGTTTGTGATACCGGTTGATTATGCTGGCAATGCATTACAGGCAGTGGCTTATACCCGCTGGATGTTGAATTTTGACAGTTCTTTTCTGTATAAAAGACAAATACCTATCACTCAGACTAACCCGGAAAAAAAGTTTCCCGTTACGAATATCAGTCATATTCATTTCTTTCCTGAAGGCGGCGATCTGGTTACCGGTTTGCTCTCTTATATTGCTTTTTCAGTAACCGACAAATCTGGTGATCCTATCAAAGCAACAGGGGTAGTAAAAAATGAAAAGGGCGATTTTATTGATTCTTTGAATACAGTACATGATGG
>CAIYKV010000145.1 GCA_903926855.1 uncultured Bacteroidota bacterium
GGAAAAATAACAATGGTTAGCATCCTTATCAGAAAAAGCAGATCGATCGATATTAAAAACACGATAAAAATAGCGGGATCCTGCAAGGCCCGATAGATCAGGTATCCTGTCATTGACCAGATGATGATAAAGGTTGGGATAGAAACATCAACCGCGGGGAGCAATTGTAAAAGCCTGTCATTGAGTAAAATACCCTGTCTTTGCTCAATCCAGGCGAAAAATAAAGGAAGTGATACCAAAATACATAAAAACACGATTCCGGCTGTAGCGGTCTTCATTCTAAACTCTTTCCCACTCCAGGCGTTTCTCCAGTTAATAGCGATCCTCCTGTTTGCTATTCTCTTATCATCCATTTTTCAAAAATAACCCCAAGTAGTCAGACATAAAGCAATCAGGGGAAATAGTTTTTAGAGGGTTTATTTCGAGGATAATGGGAAAATCCCCTTCCCGAATTCGCTAAACCATTCAGTAACGAATTAATCAATCAGCAAATCTTAATAATGCCATCTCACAAATGCTTCCATGGCAGCATATTTAGTCATGCCAAGGGCTGCATATAAATTGGCTGTATTGGCATTTCTGTCTTCGGCGCGTTGCCAGAATTCCCGGCTATCTGTTCCCTGAAAAGGAACCATGTCTTTCTGACTTTGGTGTATAAAAATCCCGAACCTTTTTTTCATTACCTGATCCGGACTCATCGGTATTGCCATTTCGATTTCGGAAATATCCCATTCCTGCCATGCCCCTTTGTAAAGCCAAACCCAACAATCCTTGATCCAGGGTTCCCCCGCGGCTTTTAATCGGCGCAGGCTCTCAAATACAACTTCCAGGCATACTTTATGGGTACCATGCGGGTCGGCCAAATCACCGGCACAGTAAATTTGGTGTGGTTGAATTTTATGTAAAAGTTCCATGGTAATCAGCACATCTGCTTCTCCCATTGGTTTTTTATCGATTGTTCCGGTTTCATAAAAGGGAAGATTCATAAAATGACAACGATCCTCAGTTAAACCCACATATCTGCAGGTAGCTTTTGCTTCGCATCTTCTGATTAACCCTTTAATAGAACGTATTTCTTGTGTATCTGACTGGTCTTTTTTCTTAGAAGAAATATAATCACGGGCCACTGACAAAATCTGTTGGCTTTTCTGGTTATCAATCCCAAACATATCTTCAAATCCAACAGCAAAATCGATAAAACGAGTGACAAATTCATCTGTTACAGCAATATTCCCGCTGGTTTGATAGCCAACATGCACTTCATGTCCCTGGTCGTGTAAACGCATAAATGTGCCCCCCATACTAATGATATCATCATCCGGATGAGGGGAGAAGATTAAACATCTTTTGGGATGTGGCTCGCTCCTTTCCGGATGAGCCGGTATGATAGCTCCCGGTTTACCACCAGGCCATCCTGTTATGCTATCACGAAGCAGGTAGTATACTTCGAGATTAATTTCATAAGCATCTCCTTTTTCAACCAACAGGTCAGACAAACCATTTTCGAGGTAATCGTTGGCGGTAAGACTCAGCACTGATTTATTCAGTTTTAAAGCCATATAGATTACAGCTCTCTTGATCATGGCAGATGTCCAGTTACATTCACCGGTAAGCCAGGGTTGCTTAATTCGGGTTAGTTCCGCTGCGGCTAATTCATCTACCACAAATGTGCAATCCCCATGTTGTTGTAAAATACTGGCCGGAATTTGTTCGGTTACGTTTCCTTCAACTGAACGTGCAATGACTTCTGCTTTTTGTCCCCAGCCCATTAAAAGTATCCTTTTGGCCTTTAAAATAGTACTGATACCCATGGTAAGCGCCAATCGGGGCACTTTGGAAATATTTTGAAATTCATAGGTGTTAGCGATCCGGGTAGTATTGTCGAGATTTACCAGTCTGGTTTTAGAAAAGATACTGGAACCCGGTTCATTAAAACCGATATGTCCGTTTAAACCAATCCCTAATATCTGCAAATCAATGCCCCCTGTTCTCTCTAATTCAATTTCATATTCAGCGCAGTATTTTTTGATCTGCTCTTTTGGCCAGGTTCCATTGGGTAAATGAATATTGGCGGGATTTATGTCAATATGATCAAATAAATGCCGATGCATGAAACTCCAGTAACTCTGAAAAGCTTCTTTTTCTATAGGATAATATTCATCCAGATTAAACGTAATCACATTTTGAAAACTCAAGCCTTCCTCGCGATGCATTCTTACCAATTCCCTGTAAAGCTTTATAGGCGTTGAACCTGTGGCCATACCCAGGATACATGGTTCATTTTTTGCCTGTTTTTCACGGATCAAACGCGCAATTTCCTGCGCAACATAGATTGACCCCTTTCCGGAACTGGGAAATATCTTTACCGGTATCTTTTCGAATGAATCTACCATGGTCATAGTGTTAGAATCTTTTAGCTAAAATACATCCTCTTTTAAAGATTTAAAAGAAAACCTGAAAAAAGACGCATAAAAACGCAAAAAACGTCAATTATCTTGCCTATTTAGCCGTATCAGGGTTGTTTATGGGATCAAAATAGGCTTTAC
>CAIYKV010000146.1 GCA_903926855.1 uncultured Bacteroidota bacterium
GAAAACAACTGCTTTCAAGCGTATGTCCGGGTGTATGTAATACTTCAACCTGTATTTTACCTAAGGGAAAAAGTTCACCGTCTTTAGCAACATGTACTGCGAAATTAGCAACGGTAGCTGGTCCATAAACAATCGTGGCTCCTGTTGCAGCAGCAAGATCAAGATGACCGCTTACAAAATCAGCATGGAAATGTGTTTCAAAAATATATTTAATTTTCGTGTTACGTTTCTGTGCCAGCAAAAGATATTCCTCTATATCTCGCAATGGATCTATAATGGCAGCTTCGCCATCACTTTCAATATAGTATGCTGCTTCGCTAATGCAGCCAGTATATAGTTGCTGTATAAACATAGTAATCCGATTTAAGATAAGCATGAAAGCATGACTGTATCTGATTCAATGAAGAAAGAAACAGTGCAAAATTACGAAAACCTGCTATCTTAACCTACTAAGGTCTCTACAAACTGAACAACTTCTGCCAGTCGGTTATAGTTCACAGAATAGTAGATGAATTTACCATCACGGGAAGTACTCACTATGCCTGCGCGACGTAATATAGCAAGGTGTTGTGAGGCAACTGACTGTTCAAGTCTCAGTTTTACATAAATTTCTGTAACGGTCATTTTTTGAAATTCATCCAGCAATTTGATGATCTGCTGTCTTAGCTTGTGATTAATAGACCGTAAAATCAGCGAAGCCTTTTTGGTATGGATAAAATCAACCTTGATCTGGGCTTTGCCGTTGAGTAGTACAACGGCTTGTAATGATTGGCTCATGACAATAATAATTAAATTGGGGGGGTTAAACTTTGGACTTACTTATAAAGTTAAATAAAATGTTTGGGGATTCATAGTATAAAATTTATGAATGTTTTTAGTGTTTCTGCTTCGCAAGGTCAAAAAACTCTTTTACATACAGCGGTTCACAATAGGCAATATCGGCGAAACTGCCTGATTGATAGGCAATTAGAGCTGAAGAAACCATATGAGAAGCATTATGTTGTATATCTAACCAGGTAATGTGAGGAGATGTAATAACTGAAATAAGTTTAGGATAGCCGCTTCCGCTTAGAACCAGGGGCTGTTGGGGGTATAATGAAAGAAATGTATCCGGGACAATAATCAAAGCATGCGGGGGCCTGATTTCCTCCAGCGATAAGGAATACAGCCCTGTAAATACCTCCATCCTTCTGGCATCAATCATTGGGCAAAACAAGGCTTCGGGAGATAGGGTAAGCTGGGTTTGCCTGCACTGTTCCTGAGCAGCCGTTGCCATCACCCGTAAAGTATTCATTGTTATCAGTGGCTTATCAAGGGCATAACAGATTCCTTTGGCAGAAGCCAACCCAACCCGCAAGCCGGTATAGCTACCCGGACCGATAGTTACACTAACCGCATCAATATCGGGTAATGAATAATCATGTTCTTTCAAAAGCTTTACAATAGCGGATTGAACAAATGAAGCATGATTTTTTTGCTCAGCACTTTCTGCCAATGCGACCAGATTCTTATCCTTGCTTAAGCAAATACTGGCGTGTTCTGTAGCGGTATCTATATGAAGAATTAAGGGCATTCTGTTGGCTATTATTTAGACTGTTTTTAATTCAATTTCCTTTTCCAGTGCTTTGGCGATCTCATACCTGGAATCATTCTCCCCTAATTTTTTCAATAATGCATATACATTTTCTACACCTATTTTTTGACTCCATTCAAAAGGACCATAGGGATAATTCGTTCCATACCTCATTGCAATGTCTATCGATTCTTTACTGCTGATCTTTTCGCCTAAGGCAAAATATGCTTCATTGATGATAGATGCGATTACTCTGGGAGCAATCATACCCGTTATATCAGGAACCAATAGGTATTTCCAACCCAGATCCTGCAAAACAGCAATGGCCTGGTTAAATACTTCGGATTCTTTAGGAACAATCTCCCATACCTCATTCAGCAGAAATCCATTCCAGCCATTGATACGGATATAATTGGCAGGTAATTCCGAATTGAGGAGTACTACTGCATTTACTAATACGGGTTTCTCAGTCCAATCAGCAAATATGGGAGAAGGATCCTTATCAAAAACAAGGTCAAAAATGGCATCTGCATCCGAAAAATCATCAATTAGAGAAACGTTTTCCGGTATACCTTTTGCCATAAGTGCGGCATATTGTGTTGCATCTGACCGGATAGCTATCTTCATGACAATGGCATTGATCAGCAAATTTAGGTTGGCAGGTTGATAGAAAAACAGCAATTTGCTGTTCATTAAATAATTGATATGTCAAAACAAGTGATTAAAACAGATAAAGCACCCGCTCCGATAGGTCCATACAACCAGGCAATTAAGGCAAATGGAATGGTATTTATCAGCGGACAAGTGGCCCTTATCCCTGCTACCGGGGAGTTGGAACTTAGCAGTATTGAAGCGGAGACACACCAGGTAATGAAAAATATTTCTGCGGTGCTTGATGAAGCACATATTACTTTTCAGCATATTGTAAAAACAACCATATTCCTAAGTGATATGGGATTGTTTTCTAAAGTAAATGAAGTTTACGGTGCTTATTTTGCCGGTGACCATCCGGCTCGCGAAACCGTTGCGGTAAAAGGATTACCCAGAGGTGTTAATGTTGAGATTAGTGTAACCGCGGTTGTTGATTTATAGCACTGTAACAACATAACTGGTTTCAAATGTCTGCGTCTCCCCCGGGGAGAGTATTATCAGGCCCATGCCATTGTTAAAATTATCCGGGGCTCCGCTCAGGTTTTCAATAGCAATTGATTTTCTATGGGGCGGCGTATATACCTGTAATACCGGATAACTGGCGTCAGGCTCAATTTGTAGTTTTAGAAAGGGACTGGAAATAACACATTGATTTTTTTCATTAGGGTTTTCCCATTCAAAACCATTATCCAGTTGAATGCCCGCTAATAAAGACCCATTCAGAAAGCGGGAATCTTCTGTTTTTTCTCCGGTTGGTATTAATCCGGCATCATACACCAATTGTTTGCTTTTAGAGAATTGAAGTGTCCAATCATCCACACAGCCCCCCAGACTGAAATAAGGGTGCCATCCGTCTGCCATGGGTATTGGAGCAAGGCTTTGATTCGTTATGGAAGTGGTAACAGATAAACGATTTCCTTCTTCTAGTTTCCAGGTAACACTTGTTTCAAAGTTAAATGGATACCCCGGATCCTCGCCTTTGTATTCATATACAAGGGTAACACTTGCATAGGTTACGAATTCCTCCCGGCGGGCTACACGATAAACGCCATCATAAATCAATCCGTGTATAGCATGATCTGCTAAAAAATGTTTTTGAACCTGGTAAGGGGTATCTGTAAATCGATAAGCTCCTTTATTCATCCTGCATACAAAGGGACAGAGTTTTGCACTCTTAAATCCATTCGTGATATTCAATCTGGCATCTGCCACGCTTTCAAAACCCGCAACAATATTCTGCAGTGCTTGTTTTACAGGAACCCGGAAAGCATTTAGCAATGCACCAAATGAGTAAATCTCTGCCTCTGCGCCAGTTATGGTGTCTTTAAGCATAATTACCGGATGTTCTGCCGTCTCATTCAGAATGGTTACAAATGACATATTAACTATTTCAGACTTGAAATTTAATTGTTTTTGGGCCATTTTAGCCCCCCAAAAAACTAACAGTTGTTAACCTTCGGTTGAAAGATGTAAATTTGTCTCTCTGAATAAACCAAAGTAATGTCTTACCAACCCAAACATAAAATTAGAATAGTAACAGCTGCCAGTTTATTTGATGGGCATGACGCGGCCATTAATATTATGCGCCGGATATTACAGGCAAAAGGAGCCGAAATTATTCATCTGGGGCATAATAGAAGTGTATTGGAAATTGTTGAATGTGCCATTGAAGAAGATGCGCAAGGTATTGCTATTACCAGTTACCAGGGCGGGCATGTTGAATTTTTTAAATACATGAAGGACCTACTGGATCAAAATGGTTGTGGGCATATCAAAATTTTTGGAGGGGGTGGTGGTACTATTTTGCCAGAGGAAATCAGGGAACTCCATTTATATGGTATCACACGTATATATAGTCCGGATGATGGCCGTAAAATGGGTTTGGAGGGTATGATAGAAGAGGTGATCCAGCAATGCGATTTTCCATTAAACGGGAATGGAATGTATAAACATCCCATGACACTTGGTGAAGTAAAAGATGTTCGAAAAATAGCCCGACTGATCACGAATGCTGAAAATGGGGGGCTCGTTCCTGACATTGCGATTGTATCCTCAGCTATTACCATCCCGGTGCTGGGTATCACGGGTACGGGCGGGGCGGGTAAAAGTTCAGTGACTGATGAACTCGTAAGAAGATATTTACAAATGTTTACAGATAAAACTATCGCGGTAATATCTGTAGATCCTTCCAAAAAGAAAACAGGTGGCGCTTTATTGGGCGATAGGATTCGGATGAATGCCATATCGCATGTTCGGGCCTATATGCGCAGCCTGGCTACACGTGATGATAACACAGCCTTAAGTGCACATATTCAGGAAGCAATTGATATCTGCAAGGCAGTAGGGTTTGATTGTATTATTTTAGAATCGGCAGGGGTTGGACAAAGTGATGCTTCGATTTTGGACTACTGTGATGTTAGTTTATATGTAATGACACCAGAATATGGTGCCGCTTCGCAATTAGAGAAAATTAATATGCTGGACTATGCAGATGTGATCTGCATTAACAAATTTGATAAAGCAGGGGCACTTGATGCATTACATGATGTGAGAAAACAGTATAAACGAAACCATAATCTCTGGACAGTAAAAGACGAAGACCTGCCCGTGGTGGGTACGATTGCTGCGCAGTTCAATGATGCGGGTATCAATGATCTGTTTGAAAAACTGATCACCACGATAGAGAAAAAAACAGGTGTCGCATTCAGTCATATTTCTTTGCAGGGTGCCAATAGAGGAAAAGGAGAATCCACCACCACCAAATCTCAGATTATTCCACCCAAAAGAGTTCGTTATTTATCTGAAATCGCCGAGAATAATCGCTCCTACGATAATTGGGTTAAAGAGCAGGCAGCTATTGCTTCAAATTTATATAAAATTAAAGGCACCATTGATTTATTTCAATCGGCATCGGATGTTCAGTATACTGAGAAAAAAAATGATACTGCATTATTGGACATGCAGTACCATTTTGAGAAACTCCTTCACCCTGATTGCAAAGAATTATTAGACAGCTGGCCAAAAATTATTGCCAAATACCAGGCTGATTTTTTTGAGTACCAGGTTAGGGATAAAGTAATTAAACAGGCTTTGACAGTTACTTCCTTAAGCGGAAGCAGAATTCCAAAAGTTGTTTTACCCAGGTATACCGATTGGGGTGATATACTAAGGTGGCGTTTGCAGGAAAATCTTCCTGGCGAATTCCCTTTTACTGCGGGTGTATTCGAATTGAAACGTCAGGGAGAAGATCCAACCCGAATGTTTGCGGGTGAGGGTGGACCGGAAAGAACCAATAAGCGTTTTCATTATGTATCTATTGGTCAACCCGCAATTCGTCTCTCAACCGCGTTTGATAGCGTAACTTTGTATGGAGAAGACCCGGCCCCCCGCCCGGATATTTATGGGAAAATTGGAAACAGCGGGGTTAGCGTGGCTACGGTGGATGATGCAAAAAAATTATATAGTGGTTTTGATCTTTGTGATGCGAAGACATCCGTAAGCATGACTATTAATGGTCCCGCACCAATACTTCTGGCTTTTTTTATGAATGCCGCAATTGACCAGTTATGTGAAAAATGGATTGAAGAAAACGGGCAATGGGAAAAGGTTAATGAATTTATAGAAAGAAAATTTGCCCGTTCCCCAAGACCAATCTATTATAACCCTGCCTTGCCAGAACGTTTACCAGAAGGAAATAAAGGATTGGGTTTGAAATTATTAGGATTGAGTGGGGATGAGGTTTTGCCAGGGGAGGTATATGAAACTTTAAAAGCAGAAGCATTATCACAGGTAAGAGGAACTGTGCAAGCGGATATCTTAAAAGAAGACCAGGCTCAAAATACCTGTATATTTTCAACTGAGTTTGCGTTGAAACTGATGGGAGATGTACAGTCATATTTTATCGATCAAAAAGTACGAAATTTTTATAGTGTAAGCATCAGTGGTTACCATATTGCCGAAGCAGGAGCCAATCCAATAACCCAACTGGCATTTACCTTATCAAATGGATTCACTTATGTGGAATATTATTTGAGTCGCGGAATGCATATAGATGATTTTGCGCCCAATCTTTCTTTCTTTTTCAGTAATGGGATGGATCCAGAGTATAGTGTTATCGGTCGAGTTGCCAGACGCATCTGGGCAAAAGCAATAAAATATAAGTACAAAGGGAATGAACGTTCTCAAAAATTAAAATACCATATCCAAACCAGTGGCCGCAGTTTGCATGCACAGGAGATAGATTTTAATGATATCCGAACAACCTTGCAGGCATTATATGCGATTTATGATAACTGTAATAGTTTGCATACGAATGCCTATGATGAAGCAATTACCACACCTACGGAAGAAAGTGTACGCAGAGCTATGGCCATTCAGCTAATTATTAACCGTGAATTGGGTACCGCTGTTACCGAAAATTTTATACAGGGTAGTTTTGCCATTGATGAATTAACAGAATTGGTAGAAGAAGCTGTATTAGCCGAATTTGATAGGATTACAGACCGTGGCGGAGTGCTTGGGGCTATGGAAAGAATGTACCAAAGAAATAAAATACAGGAAGAAAGCCTTCATTATGAAACCCTGAAACATAATGGAGAACTACCATTGATTGGTGTAAATACTTTTCTAAATAAGAAAGGAAGCCCCACTCTATTACCTGGTGAAGTAATTCGCAGCACAACTGAGGAAAAGGAACAACAGATCCAGAACCTGATATCTTTTCAAAAAAGAAATGCTTCAAAAAGCAAAGATGCATTGAGCAGATTACAGCTAGCAGCCATTAATAATGAGAATCTTTTTGCGGAATTAATGGAGACGGTGAAATATTGCTCCCTAGGACAAATCACCAATGCTTTATATGCGGTAGGCGGACAATACAGAAGAAATATGTAAGTGATCAGGGTTTATCACCTATTCGTAATATCTAATTGATGGATTTGGGATTTTTTGTAAATATGGTATATCTTGAACCCCATTCGATTTTGATTAAAACAAAAAAATGAAACTAAGATTATATATATATGTGTTGATGTCTGTGTTTTGTATGGTTAATCTGCAGGCCCAGACAAAAAGATTTGACACCTCCATGAAAATCGGAAGAGCAGGTTATAAAGTTTATTGCCCCAATAAGAACCTTGACAAAAATCCTGTCACCATTGGCGCCATTGGGTTTGAAAATACTGCCCGGGATGTTTCTTTTGAAGTAAAGGGTAAGGTTGTCAAAGCAGAAGTGGATGATTTGGATAACGATGGTTTCCCGGATATGGTTATTTATGTGAATATGCCAGGAAATAAGAATAAAGTGATTGTGATTGGCGTGGGTTCAGAGGAAAATAAGGGATTCAGGCCTATCATTTTCCCTGATATTCTTGATAATCCAAAAATACGGACAGGCTATGCAGGGTTTGATCAATATTACCTGATGGAAGGTTATCTGATGAGAAAATTTCCGCTATTTGACACTTCTGATACTGCCAATATCAAGCCTACAGGGGTTATGCGACAGGTACAATATAAAGTAGCTCCTGATGAAAGAGGGCAATTGACTTTCAAGGTTATCAGAAGTTACGATTTTAATAAACAATGATGCAATAGGATCTAAAATATTCATGAATAGAGCCTTTGGGCTCTATTTTTTTGATAGATATAGTAGGGAATACCTTACCCTGCGGCGAATATCATTTTATCATTATTTTCTTATTGCAAGTTGTTTTCAAACCTCGTGTTTGTACCTTTAGACCTATCAAATCAGTTATATGCGAAAAGGATTACTATTTGGATTCGGTTTTTTTATGCTTTCCATAGCAGCCAATGCCCAAACGATTGAACAGGTTGAGTCTAAAAAAATTGTTCTGCCAAATGGTTGGGGACTTACACCCGTTGGTCGCAGTTTTCCTTTAGGTGATCTGCCATTAAATATTGCAGTTAGTAAATCGAAAAACTTATTAGCGGTGACTAATAACGGGCAGAGTGTACAAAGTATTCAACTGATTGATCCGAAATCAGAAACCATCCTGGATACGAAAGTGATACCCAAAAGCTGGTATGGATTGCAATTCAGCAATGACGAGAAAAAATTGTATGCAGCGGGGGGTAATGATAACTGGATATTGGAATATGGTATTGAAGACAAAAAACTGATATTAAAGGATAGTATTATACTGGGGAAAAAATGGCCCAATAAAATTGCTCCGGCAGGGATTGCGTTGGATGATGAAAAAAAGATTTTATATGTAGTAACCAGAGATGATAAATCGCTATATATTATCGACCTCCAAACAAAAAGTACTTTACAAAAAATTGCTTTGGGTGGAGAAGCATATACTTGTTTATTATCTCCTGATAAGAAAGAACTCTATATCAGTTGCTGGGGTTGTGATAAATTGTATGTTTTTGATACTGAGAAAAGAAATATAGTTACCGAATTACCAGTTGGAGATAACCCTAATGAATTATGTCTAACCCAGAACGGGAGATATCTTTTTGTTGCCAATTCAAATGACAATTCTGTTTCCATCATTAATGTTTCGCAACGCAAAGTAATTGAAACCGTAAATGCAGCACTTTATCCTGATGCACCGAATGGTTCTACTACCAATGGACTGGCATTGAGCAGCGATGAAAAAACCTTGTATATAGCCAATGCAGATAATAATTGTTTGTCGGTATATGATATTTCTAAACCCGGCCAAAGCAAGAGCAAGGGGTTTATTCCGGTTGGATGGTATCCTACAAATGTAAAAGTGATTGGAAAAAAAATCTTTGTTACTAATGGGAAAGGATTTAGTTCTATGGCTAATCCATATGGCCCTAATCCCTTTGGCAATAAACAAACTGTTCTTTACCAGGAAGGAGACCCTAATAAGCCAAAAGATGTACAATATATTGCCGGTTTGTTTAAAGGAACGATGAGTGTAATTGATGTGCCCGATATGAAACAGCTGGATGTTTATTCACAGGTGGTATATCGCAATACTCCCTATAATAAAGTAAAGGAGTTGCTTGCACAGGGAGAAGCCGGTAATCCTATACCCCGTAAAGTAGGGGATAAAAGCCCGATAAAATATGTGTTTTATGTGATCAAAGAAAACAGAACCTATGACCAGGTATTGGGTGATGTGAAAGAAGGAAATGGAGATCCACGCCTGGTATTATTCGGTGAAAACATAACGCCTAATCAACATGCATTAACCAAAGAATTTGTACTGCTCGATAATTTTTATGTAGATGGTGAAGTGAGCGCTGATGGACATAACTGGACCATGGGTGCTTACGCAACAGATTTTCTTGAAAAGAACTGGGTAAGTAGTTATGGCGGACGAGGAGGAAGTTATGATGCAGAAGGTAACCGTGAAGTGGCCAATAATAAAGGCGGATTCATTTGGGATCATTGTAAAAAAGCAGGCGTTAGTTTCCGCACTTATGGGGAATTCGCAGATAATTATAAAGCGAATATCCCGGTATTAAAAGGTAATCTCTGCCCATATTTTACAGGATTCGATGCAAGGGTAGCAGATACTACGCGCTTTTTACAATGGAAAAGAGAATTTGATTCCCTGCTTGCCATTAATGCTGTACCAAATTTTAATAGTGTTCGTTTTGGGAATGATCATACAGAAGGGTTGCGAAAAGGCAGACCAACTCCCTATGCACATGTAGCGGATAATGATCTCGCGGTGGGCATGTTTGTTGAATACCTAAGCAAAAGTCCTATCTGGAAAGAAACGGTAATTTGTATAGTAGAAGATGATGCACAGAATGGCGCCGATCATGTGGATGCGCATAGAAGTCCTGCGTATCTTGCCGGTGGCTTTGTAAAAAGAAATTTTGTAGACCATACGCCTTATACCACTTCTTCCATGCTGCGAACCATTGAACTGATATTAGGTATTGCTCCAATGAGTCAATATGATGCTGCTGCCATTCCTTTGTGGCGCTCTTTTGCCAATACACCGGATACAAACGGGTTTACTTCAAAAGCTGCAAAAGTTGATCTCAAAGAAAAAAATACAGCCATGAATGAATGGCAACGAATGTCTGAAAAATTCAATCTGGCCAAAGAAGATGCAGTACCTGATCTTGAATTTAATCTTGTTTTATGGCATGGTATCAAGGGAGATGATATTCCATTCCCAGGTCCGAAAAGAGCCGCATTTTTTAAACCGATTAAGAAGGTGGATAATGATTAGGTAGGCTATTAGCTGTTTGCCTTTGGCTATTGGCAATATGCACATAATTTATAACATACAAATTTTGTTGCTTAGACGGTCAATAAGTAAAAATAAATAGCCAAAAGCCAATGGCTAAGAGCTAATAGGTAATACCCAAAGACCAACCGCCTGCTCCATCTACCTTCCCGATACCATCACGATTTTAGTAACGACTGTATCGTTCCCACTCTCATCTCGTATAATAACCAGGTAAACGCCACTGGCTGCTTTCCCGCCTTTGTAATCATGGCCATCCCAGATTGCCTGCCCACCCAAAGCTCGGGTCTGGTAAACCAGTCTGCCATTTAATTCAGTGATCTTAACCAATGAATTGGTAACAAGTCCACGGATAGCAATGGTTCCGTTATAGCCTGGCGGTACGGGATTGGGAAATACCAGTACATCTGTATGGGTTGTGAGGCCTTCTGTAGCGGTACTTCTGAAACTGCAGATACCATTTAGGGTAGATATAAATACTTCTCCCGAATAGGGGTCAACAGCAATATGGTTTACATCATTATTTAATAAAGGGCTATTCTCAGCTGTAAAATGATAAATAGTTTTATCTCCTGCTGGGGATAGTAACCACAATCCGTTTTTCGTTCCAATCCATTTCCTGTTATTACCATCCAATGCCATGCATTGTACCATTTCAGTTTTAAACAGGTATCCAGCAAACTGATCCTGTTGTACAACCGGTAAAACTGCATCACAACCCTGGGTGCTGAATATATCAGAAATGCAACGAATGATACCGATGCCCTGATCCGTACCCACCCAGATAGATCCGTCTTTGTCTTTTAAAAGACTCAGAACCGTATTGCTGGGTAGATTTCCATTCCCTGCACCCTGCCGATAATATTTCCATTTATCATCTGAAGTGTTATCAATGCTTTGTCCATAATTGAAGCAGAAAAGGCCATTGTTTTTCGGACTCTGTATCCACAATTGATTGAGATCATCCACGATAATTTGTGCCACTGCATTTTCCAGATGTGTAAAAGGGATGGTAAATGCTTTCCAACTACTATCTGTTTTTCTCACCAAAAGATTTTGCGGTGCACCATAATTGCTAACCCAAAGATGATTCATTTGATCAAAGGCCAAACCACTTATCCGATAACTACCCGCATCGCCAATGGCAGGCTGAATGGTGCTGTTGTTTTTTCGATAGATTTTTGGCGAGGAGCCATCAATAAAATTTACCAGACCACCGCCATAACTCCCTGCCCAAAGACTTTGATTTGTCGGATCAACTGCAAGACAGATAAAATCTAATACAGAATCTAAAGCAGGAGTATTGTAGTAGCCCTCGTAATTCCATACATCATTTTGAAAATTGTATATCCCATTTCTGTTATATTGATAATTCCAGGCACTGTTTACGCTTCCTGCTGCAGCATACACGATATGATTATTTGCGAAGATTTCTCCTGTAGCGGCACCAGGTGGACCATTTGGAATATAGCGTTCGACCGTATTGGAAAAACTAGCCAGTCCGCCAAACTGATCGGCAACCCAAACCAACCCATTAGATGAAATGGCCGATCTGGGGAAAGAAATAACACCACTTTGTGTAATTATTTTTTCAATAGAACCATTTGAGTTAAGTAGGATAACCCTGGCATTTCCGGAAGCCGTTCTCTGACAAACCATAAGTTTATTCTCTGATGGGGTTATCTCGATAATAGGCCAGGAGGTATCAGCATATAATAAAGTCCAGTTATTTCCATTCTGAATAAAAAGAGAATCATTTTTCTCCGCAATCATTGAATGGTTAGTATAAGAAATACGTTGAACCGCTCCGCCTGTTAAGCCATTCGTTCCGCTTATATTGAACCAGTTTATATAATTGGATGGATTACTATTGTTTATGGGAATGGTTTTCAGTCCTTCATCGGTTGCAGCATAATAAAAATTTCCATCAGTGCTAAAAGCGTTAATTTTAACCTGTCTGCCATTGTTGCCTATTACCCAGGTATCTTTTATTTCATATCTGGAAAGATCGGCTATAATAATACCAAGGCCGGAACTAATGTATGCCAGTCCATTTTTACAGAATACCTGATTGAGAGATTTGTTTCCTTGTATAGTGCTTCTCAATATATCCCCAATGTTTTTTACGGAAGCTTTTGTATTCAATACATCAATATTGCTATTGGTATAGGCAATAACTAATTGCTGAGTAGTAGAATCCCATCCAATACACTGAACCCCAATATCATTCAGCGTATTTACTTTGCTATATCTTTCGATTTCGTTGTTTGGGTCAATGGAAAAAAGGTTGGTGGCAGTAGCGCAATAGATCTTATCGCCTTTTACAACCTGTATTGTATTCTGATAATTCAGGTGCTCTCTCCATTGACCAATAGGGGGTATTTGATTTTGTGAAATTGCAGAGTTGAAGCAGGATAGGATGAAAAAAAAGCTGAGTAAACAAATCTTTTGGTAACGACTAACCGGATGGTATATACGGCTAGAACGGAGAAGCATTGTGGAATGAATAAAAAAAGAATACATGCAGTTAAGGTATTGAAAAATTACCCTTTTTTGTACGGTAAAGGATCAATCAGATTTTTACAATACCATTCTTAATGGCGAAAATAGCCAGTCCTACCCTTGTTTTTACATCTAGTTTTCTGAAAAGATTATCCCGGTAAGTATCAATGGTACGAGGACTCAGAAACATTTCGTCGGCAATTTCCTTATAGGTTTTTTCAGTACAAATCCATTTTAAAAAGATTAGCTCATTATCAGTGAGGTTACTCATGGTATGCTTATCGTTATCAAATACATCTTCGTGATTAATGTACTGCATGAGTTTATTGCTCACTAGGTCATTGATAAAATAGCCGCTGTCCCGAATATTGTCTAAAGCCTCTTTAAATACCATGGGCTTACTGTCTTTAAGAATATACCCCCTTGCCCCATTTTTCAGCATTCGAATGATAGCTGTGTCATTTTCAAGCATACTCAACACCAGTATTTTGGCTTTGGGCATATTGGCTTTGAGCCAGCCGGAAGTATCGTATCCATCCATAACAGGCATAGTAATATCCAGCAAAATGATATCCGGGCTATTTTTGGGGTCAACTTTTTCAATGAAATGCTTTCCATTATTGGCTTCGAGAATAACTTTATAACCCTCAAAAGAATTGATGATTGCTGCCAAGCCTGTTCTCAGCAATTCATGATCGTCAACAAGAGCTACAAGGGTCATAATTTCGATAATTGTGGTTTTATGGTCAAAGTTATGCTAGTTCCGGCACCTAATTGGCTTTTTACATCAACGGTGGCTCCTATGAGTTTTGCCCGATTGATAATATTTTGTAACCCGATTCCGGGTCTTAACTTTTTCAAAGTATCTGTATCAAAACCAACCCCATTATCGCGAATATAGAAAACAGTATGGTTAGGATCGCTGGTGATATCTACATGTATTTCCGTGGCGGAAGCGTGTTTAATGATATTATTCACAATTTCCTGGATCATACGGAACAGGATGATATCCATATTTGTGTCAAGTATATGAAAATCATCTGAAGTTTGGAAAGAAGTTTTGTAATGACC
>CAIYKV010000147.1 GCA_903926855.1 uncultured Bacteroidota bacterium
AACTTTATGAATTACTTATTTCTTCCAACAGCCAACAGCCAACAGCCAACAGCCAACAGCCAACAGCCAACAGCCAACAGCCAACAGCCAACAGCCAATTATACCTTCCTTCCCATTATCTACAAAACTGCAAATCCCTTATTCAGCCCAACTCACCGTATATCCGGGGTTTTCAATTTCTAATGCCTCTATAGTCAGTTGAAGAGGATGGAAAGTATCAATCATTACAGCCAATTCACCTGTTTCCTTTTTTCCGATACTTTTTTCCACTGCCCCGGGGTGTGGCCCATGAGGAATGCCTGCGGGATGCAGGGTGATCATTCCCCGGGTTACGTTTTTCCGGCTCATAAAATCGCCATCTACATAATACAAAACCTCATCACTGTCAATATTGCTATGGTTGTAAGGTGCAGGAATTGCATCGGGGTGATAATCATACAGCCTGGGGCAAAAACTACAAACTACAAAATTATGCGCCTCGAAAGTCTGGTGTACCGGAGGAGGCTGGTGAACCCTACCGGTAATCGACTCAAAATCATGTATGCTAAAAGCGAATGGATAGCAGCATCCATCCCATCCAATTACATCAAAAGGATGATGGGCATAATGCAAGCCGTATAATTCTCCCTTCTTTTTTGTTTTAATTAGAAAATCACCTGTTGCATCAACTGTTTGCAAATTTTCAGGTCTGCGGATATCTCTCTCACAAAAAGGAGAATTTTCCAATAACTGTCCATGATTGCTAACATATCTTTTGGGGTACCTGATTGGACTGAAACTTTCCACAATCAATAAGCGATTATGGCTGGTAGAAAACTGGATCTGGTAAATGGTTCCTCTTGGAATTACCAGGTAATCACCATACCCAAAAGCTAATTCGCCGTATTGGGATATCAGTGAACCGCTTCCTTCGTGAACAAAAATCAATTCATCGGCATCGGCATTTTTGTAAAAGTATCGTGTAAGACTTTGCTCAGGTGCGGCTAAGACAATATGACAATCCGAATTTACCAATATGGTTTTGCGGCTTTGGAGAAAGTCCGCTTCAGGCTGAATCTGAAAACCTTCAAAACTTCTATGCTTTAGCATTTTCTCTTCGGCCACTTTGGGCATACAATTTAACGGGTCATCCGCATGCGTTATACGTGTGGGTGGATATAAGTGATATAATAAAGAGTAATCATTACTGAATCCTTCTGTTGAAAACAATTGCTCCGAATATAAACTTCCATCCGGTTTTCTGAATTGGGTATGTCTTTTATGTGGGATGGAGCCAAGGGAATGGTAGTGAGGCATGAGGTGATAATTAATAATTAGTAATTAATAATTAATAATGAAAGGATTTCTCTGTGATGAGCTTTTTGAGTTTTGAAGGCAGCTTTATTAGCTTATTGCAGAGTTCTCAATGAGGATTTTATTAAACATATTTTTTTGATAATTGAAGGGAGAGCATCAGGAAATAGTATTTCCAGATACGCTTATCAATCCAATAAGTAAAATTACGATGGAGGGGCATGGCAGCTATCTTGTTTTAAAGATACACTATTTTATAATTACCCGTATTGCGTAGAATCTATTTAGCGATGACAATTTTGTATTTGGTTCCTTTGATTTTTTCATTTTGAACAAGCTGCAACATTTTTTTGGCTTCCGCTTTTTTAACGGCAACAAAACTGTTGAAATCTTTTACGATGATCAATCCCAGGTCAGACTTTTCTAGCTTCCCCTTCTGTATCAAAAACCCTACAATATCAATTTTATTGAGTTTATCTTTTTTCCCTCCATTGATATAGATAGTTACCCATTCTGAGGGTTTTGGGGGCTTGGTTGAGGTAGAAATATTGAGAATTGCTGGCTTTGTTTGGATATAAGAAGGTAGGAATTCCTCTGTATGCATAAGCAGATATGCTGTTCCGGAAGCATGCATTCTGGCGGTACGACCATTCCGATGGGTAAATTCTGCTTCAGTAGATGGAAGATGAAAATGGATGACATGTTTCATTTCAGGTATATCCAAACCGCGGGCAGCGAGATCAGTTGCTACCAGGAAACGGATACTTCCATTACGGAACTGAATCAATGCCTGTTCCCTTTCCATTTGTTCCATGCCTCCATGAAATGCAGCATTCTCCACTCCTTTCTCTTTCAGCAGACTGCTGGTTCTTTCTACTGCGTCTCTATGATTACAAAAGATTAAAGCAGGTTCTTGATTAATATAGCAAAGCAGTTCGTATAATTTGTTTACTTTATCCTTTTCGGTTGAAATGACCTGTTTTATCAGCAAATCAGCACTACTATCTTTTGTTTGTAAAAAATTGAGTTCCGTGATTTCTCCCAAAGTTGCAAAAGAAGGAATGGACACCGTATCAGTAGCTGATACAAAAACACGTTTCTGCAAATGGGATAATGAGCCAATGATATATGCCATCTCTTCCTCAAAACCAAGAGCAAGGGATTTATCAAACTCATCTAATATTAAAACCCTAAGTCCTTCCTCTGAAAATGTTTGTCTTTTGATATGATCTGCAATTCGTCCTGGCGTGCCAATCAGCAAAGCAGGGGCTTCGGCCAGATTCTGAACCTCCGTCTGCATATCATGTCCACCATAACAACAACTCACTTTATAGCCGGTAGCCATTTTCTTCCATACCTGCTCAATCTGGATAGCCAACTCGCGGGAAGGGGTTAATACCAGACATTGTACCCTGCCCTCTCCTTTCTGCAAAAGTTGATAGACCGGTAATAAAAAAGCCAGTGTTTTGCCAGACCCGGTAGGTGATAATAGCAATACTTCTTTTTTGGCATGAATCTCTGCAGTTAATTCTTCCTGCATTGGATTCAGAGAAGAAATAGAAAGATTTGCGAGTATTTCGGATACAGAGAAATTCGATTGCATCTGCAAAGCTAAGTTTCCCTGTGGATATAGGGTAATTTGGCTGCTATCAATATACAACTATCTCTTAGCCAGCTTTTTATCATATATAGGAATGATTCAAAAAATGCCATTACCTCGGATTACTGTTTGCATTTTCATTTTCAGTGTAATGAAGGAGCAATTATTATAACAATTTTATCAATTGATCAATTTCCCCGGTACTGTTGAAAGAATGCAATACAACCCGTAAGCGTTCTTTATCCTTAGGCACTGTGGGGTAAAGAATTGGCCTGATATCAAAGCCCTTATTTTGCAAACTTGCAGCAACCTGTTTTACATTTTCATTGCCGGGTATCATGATACCCTGAATAGGGGTTGAGGAAAGCAGTTTTTGATACCGAATATCAGCTGTTTGAAATTGCCTTATTAATAATTGTAATTGTGCCCGTTCAGATTGCATTGAGGGAAATAGTTGGTATGTCTGGTCAATCGCATACACACTCTGCTCCGGCAATGCTGTTGAATAGATAAAGCTGCGTGCGAAATTAATCAGGTAGTTGCGTAATGATTCAGAGCCCAATATTGCAGCACCATGCACACCACATGCTTTTCCAAATGTATGCACGCGGGCAAATACCTGGTTTTCTAACCCTAATTTTTGTACCAAGCCTTCTCCCCTTTCACCAATCACCCCTGTTGCATGTGCTTCATCAATTATCAAGTGAGCCGAATACTTTTGGGCAATTTGAACAAGTGATTCAAGCAAACCCAGATCACCGTCCATGCTGAATACCGATTCGGTTACAATAAAAAGAGTGCCGGAAGAATGTTTTATCTTTTTCTCCAGATCCTGAAGATCATTATGTCCAAATGAAAATGATTGGGCGAAGGAGAGCCTGATTCCATCGCGTATAGAGGCATGGGATAAATGATCATAGAGTATGGTATCTCCTTTTTGCGGTACGGAAGACAAAAGCCCAAGGTTAGCATCGTAACCTGAATTAAATAGCAATGCAGTTTCTGAGTGGTGGAAATCGGCTATTTTTCTTTCCAGTTCTTCTATCAGCTGATAGTTCCCTGATAAAAGCCTGGAGCCTTTGGAACCAGAAGCCAATGCAATTACCGATTCCTGATTTGCAGGAGGGAGACGTGAATGGGTTACAATGCCCAGGTAGTCATTAGAACACAAATCTACTTTACCTGCTGGAAGCATTAGTTTCCTCAGGGAATTATTTGCGATTCTATCCTGTAATTTTTTTTGAAGAAAATCGTCCCGATACATTTCCCAAAACTAAAGGATTTGACATAAGTTTCTGGTAAGAGATGTTGGCGGGTTTGTATTAATTTTGTTTATTACTATCCTTTTTGAAAGTTAACGATAACACTTTTTATGTTTCTCTCAGAACATACCAAAAATATATTAGGGCTTCAACTTCCGACCGACCCTCGCTGGGTTGACCTGGCAGGCATTTCATTGGAAGCCATCCTTACAGACCATGCCTACTGTGAACAAAAAGCTGCTACTACCTGTATCACCCTTATCCAACGATATTCTGATAAGGAGAAACTGGTATATTCTCTCGCTCCGATTGTAGCAGAAGAATGGGGGCATTTCAGACTAGTATTGAATGAACTGAAGAAAAGAAAACTGGTATTAGGCAAACAGCGTAAAGACGAATATGTAAATAAACTGATAGAATTTCAGAAAAAAGGGGGAAGTCCTGATGACAGGCTACTGGATCATTTGCTCACCATGGCCATGATAGAAGCCCGTAGCTGTGAGCGTTTTAAAAGATTAAGTGAAGGTTTACAGGATAAATATATGAGTGCTTTTTACAGGCGATTTATGGAGAGTGAAGCAGGGCATTATACTTTGTTTATTGAGTTGGCTGAAACTTACCTGGGAAAAGCTATGGTTAGAAACCGCTGGAAAGAATGGCTGGATCATGAAACTGTTATTATGAAAGACCTGGAAATCAGGGGCGATCGGATTCATTAATAACTATTGATATTTCTTTAGTTCGTTTTCAAAATAGCCCAGTTCCAGGCTGAAGTCAAGGTTTGGATAGTTTATTTGTAGTTGACTTGTTTTGGAAAGATAGGAACGCAGAAATTGGTGGTGTTGATTGGTAGACGGATTAAATGGTTTGTGTTGGTAAGCCAACTGTATTCCCGCAATTTCTTTGATCAAATCTCTGGTAGCATCACTCATACTTGCTTCCATAAATTTTTCCCAAACATATTGGGTTGCCTGGTAATTAGGGTGTACCATGTCTTCGGCATAAAATCGATAATCACGCAAATCATCTATTACCAATTCATATGCAGGAAAATAGTATACCTGTTCATAATCAGCTACCAGTTCATGAACCGCTTGTATTAATACAGCTTTGCTGCGGTTATTATCAATCAGCCCTTCCCGCAAATGCCGAACAGGGCTGATGGTAAATATGACCTGAAGACCAGGATTGAAAGCAAATATATTTTGTAACATGGCACCGAGCAGTGCTTTGGTTTGTGGTAAATCCATCAGTTGCTTATCAAACCAATCAGCTGGTGCTTTATGATTATTAGCCGCCACCTGATATTCTTTGCCATTTATTGCATTTTTTGTAAGGCGATATATCCATGCTGAACCCAGTGTAATCAGCAAATGATCTCCTTTTTTCAGAAATGTATGCGCATTGTTTGTAGATGTATTGATTTTCTGTAAACAATCCTCTGCCGTAATACCGGAAAAACGGCTATGGTGTTGCCAGCTATGCCAGGTTTCATTATAGCAAAATATATCCGCTTCTGTTATTTTTCGATTCTGTATATAGTTTGTAATGGCTTCAGAAACACTAACCGGATTAAACAAAATGCCATTGGGGTTTTCCAGCGTGCTAAATTTATGTTTACGCAATTTATCTCCGATACTTTCTGTAAAACAAGAGCCTAATAGCAATAGATTTTGTCCATGCTGTACAGGAGCAGGAGATTTTTTACTATCAAAATCGATATGAAATTTCATTTTGTAATTTGATTGGTTTCTAAAAAATAACTACAAGCAATATTCTATACCTCAAAAATAAGTTCCATTTTTTCTCCCACTGGCAGTACTTCCCATTGATAAAGCAATTTTCTTAACCTGGAACGAATTTGACTAATCTTGTCATCAGCAAGGGATATTGCCGGGAACTGGTTATTCCATGAAACAAATGCATCCTGCTGAATTTTATTAAAATCAATAAATTCTCCCTGTACAATTTCTATCAAAAAAAGATTGGCCAGATTTTCAGCATAATATGCTTCATCCGTAACAGTTAAGGCAGCTCTTTTTTCTTTGTTTTCAAAATCCCGGATATCCATTCCCTGGTTAATCATTCCATTGAATGCAGTATGGTAGCCTAAGACTGATTCCAATATAAAATGGCTTAAATCATGGCGAACAAAAAAATCATCACTGTACATCCAGGTTTCGGTGCCATTATCCCGAATATATTTAATGATATTGGGCTTAGCCTTGTTTTTTGTCAACTGAATTACCATATTACTTGAATAATTGATCAGCTATTGTCCGACTTTTCAGTAATGCATTTTTATCAATCCCTGTCAGTAATCCTTTTTCTTCAAAATAGGGTATCATCCATTCTGAATTCATATTCCCAACCAAACTATCCTGTGCCATCGGGCAACCGCCAATGCCTTTCAATGCTCCATCAAACCTGCTACAACCCGCAACCCATGCGGCTTCTGCTTTTGCTTTCCAATTTTCGGGATTAGAATGAAGATGAACCCCTATTGTAATATCTGGATATGCTGAAATAAGGGACGAAACCGCAGTACTTACCTGTTCAGGGGTAGCTATTCCAACTGTGTCGGCAAGCGAAATTATACGAATTCCTTTTCCCGCCATTTCCTCCGCCCAATGAAGCAGTATATCTTCATTATAGGGATCTCCATAAGGATTCCCAAAGCCCATACTAAGATACAATACCAATATTCTATTGTATCTGATACACAATTCCTGGATAGCTTCAACCGTTTTTACGCTTTCTTCCATTGAGCTATGGGTATTCCGTAGTTGAAAGGTTGGTGAAATAGAAAACGGGAAGCCAATATATTGTATCTGCTCGTAGATAACAGCCTCTTCTGCCCCTCTGAGATTGGCAACGATTGCGAGTAATTTAGTTTTACTATCTCCAATAGACAATTTACTGATCACTTGTTTTGTATCGGCCATTTGAGGGATTGCTTTCGGAGAAACAAAACTGCCAAAATCAAGTGTATCAAAACCCACTTGCAAAAGTGCATTCAGGTATTCAATCTTTTGTTGGGTTGGAATAAAATGGAGCCAGCCCTGCATAGCATCACGTGGACATTCTACCAGAGTTACCTGTGAATGCTGTTTAGTGATTGGGGGTTCCATAAGCGGATAATTTACTGAAACGAATTTCCTAATTTCATAAGACTTGTTATCCTTTCATTCTATGTTTCATTGCTTCATAAAGAATAATTCCCGTAGCTACTGATACATTGAACGAATCAAACGAAGTAGCCATTGGGATCTTGAAAAAATGATCGGCTGCTTTTGCCAGATAGGGTTGAACACCTTTGCCTTCATCGCCCATGATAATGCAACAGGGATCATTAAATGGCAATTCAAATACATTCTCTGCTGCGCGCATTTCACTCGTAAATACTTTGATACCATTTAGGTGCAGGTCATCTACTGCTTTTAACAAACTATTGACCCGGCAGATATGGATCATCTCCAATGCACCTGCACTGCTTTTCATAGCTTCTTCATTCAAAGCACCAACTCCTTTATCTGGAATGATGATTGCCTGGGCTCCACAACAAACAGCACTGCGGGCAATAGCGCCAATATTACGTACATCTGTAACCCCATCCAGCATCAGGAATAAAGGCAATTCTCCATTGGAAACCACATGATCGATCACCTGTTGCAGATCCATATATTGTACCCGTGCAACAAATGCAAGCACACCCTGGTGATTGGCCCTGGTTAATCCATTCAGCTTTTCAACCGGCACTATTTGAATGGGTATATTTTGGTCCCGGGCTATTTGTCGAATCATAATAATGCCATCGCCACTGGTGTTTTTCTGGAGCAATATTTTGTCAATCCCTTTCCCTGATTGAAGTGCTTCTATCAGGGGTTGGCGACCTATTATCAAGGAGTTTTGTTTTGTGGCCATTTGCAAATGTATTACTTCAATCTACCTTCTGTGTATAATAGCTTTAGTTTTAGGATGGCTGCAACACTCATTGAGTCTGTTATGCTTCCTTCTTCCACCATGCTTACTGCTTGATCCAAAGATACTTTTCGTATGTCTAATTGTTCAGTTTCTTCCGGATGGGAACTATGCTGTGTAAGCCCTTTGGCCAGGTATATAAGTGCTAATTCATCACTAACTGAATTAGATAAGTGCATAGTAAGTAATAGCTGCCATTCCGCTGCCATTAGACCGGTTTCTTCCTGTAATTCCCGCCTGGCTCCTTCTAATGGGTCGGTGCCTACCGGTGCTCCGCCTTCAGGAATCTCCCAGCTATAGCAATTTACAGGGAATCGGAATTGGCCTACCAGGTATATATTCAAATCATCATCAATGGCTACAATTCCAACAGCGGTATTCCTAAAATGAACTTTCCCATAAATCCCATTTCCTCCAGAAGGATTGATTACATTGAATTCTGAAACGGATATCCAGGGATTGGCATACACTTCTTTTTCACTGATGATCTGCCAGGGGTTTTGGAGTTCCATTTTTTTGATTTTCTTACAAGAAATATTTGTTCTCAAAATAAAAAACCCCTGCTGATAAAGCAGAGGTTTCCTTATTTTTTCCTGTTATTATTTTAATCCGAAGGCTTTTTTAACCTTTTTGATATAGTCAAGTTTTTCCCATGTAAAAAGTTCTACTTTTACTTTCTTTACTTTTCCTGAAGGAGAAACAAACTCTTTGGTAACCACTTCATTTTTACGGCCCATATGTCCATATGCTGCCGTTTCACTATAAATCGGCGTACGCAGTTTTAAACGCTGCTCAATAAAGTAAGGACGCATATCAAACACACTTTCTACGATCTTACCAATCTGACCATCTGTTAATTCTACTTTTGCGGTTCCATACGTGTTTACGTTAATAGAAGTAGGTTGAGCCACCCCAATGGCATAAGAAACCTGCACCAAGACTTCATCTGCAACGCCTGCTGCTACCAGGTTTTTGGCAATATGACGGGTAGCGTAAGCTGCAGAACGATCTACTTTACTAGGATCCTTTCCACTAAATGCACCGCCACCGTGGGCACCTTTTCCGCCGTAAGTGTCCACAATAATCTTACGACCAGTTAAACCGGTATCACCATGTGGTCCGCCAATCACAAATTTGCCGGTAGGGTTAATATGGTATTTAATTTTATCATTAAACAGTTTCGCGTATTTCTTATATTTTGATTTTACGCGTGGTATCAGGATAGTAACGATATCTTCCTTGATCTTAGCCAACATTTTAGCTTCCGTATCAAAATCATCGTGCTGGGTAGATACTACGATTGCATCAATCCGAACTGGTTTGTTATTATCATCGTATTCAAGTGTAACCTGGCTTTTTGCATCCGGGCGAAGGTATTTTATGGCTTTATTTTCTCTTCTCAAAGCAGCTAATTCAATCAGTATCTTATGAGCCAGATCCAATGCCAGTGGCATATAATCGTCTGTTTCATTCGTTGCATATCCAAACATCATACCCTGATCGCCTGCGCCCTGGTCTTCTTTCTTCTTTTTATCAACCCCCTGGTTAATATCAGCAGATTGTTCATGTATAGCAGACAGGATACCACAGCTATTGGCTTCAAACATATATTCACTCTTGGTGTATCCGATTTTACGGATTACTCCCCTTGCAATTTCCTGAACATCCAGGTAGGCTTTGGATTTAACTTCTCCGGCCAAGACAACCTGCCCGGTAGTTACCAGTGTTTCACAAGCTACTTTTGATTGAGAATCAAAAGCAAGAAAATTGTCGATCAATGCATCAGATATCTGATCCGCTACTTTATCCGGATGTCCTTCAGATACACTTTCAGAAGTAAATAAATAAGGCATAGAGTTTTATTATTAATGGCTGCAAATATAGTATAATGAATAATAAATATCCAATTTGTAAATGCTGGGGATAATCAGTTTAGGGAATTGCTAACAGGCTTAACACTATCAACCAGAAAATTGCAAAAAATGTCTGTGATATTAGTAGCTGGCAATAATCAGCAATGGAATGATGACCCTATTGGGTTAGGGCTATTTACCCGCCAACTCAGTATACAGATCCATATATTCAGTTAAATCAGAATCCCAACCCTTGAAAGGGACAACTTTTTTGCCTTTTACTTTGCCGAATTCTTCTACCAGTTTCTTTTCGATATTATCTGACCCGAAACTAATGGCATCAGCAAAGCTGGCTCCGCCTCTGAACATCGCGGTATTATTGCCTTCTTTGAATGCTTCCAGGTCTTTTTCTTTGATATTGGCGTTGATTATGGCTTTTCTTACCAGATCGGTGCCCAGTTTTTCCTTAAAAGTATTTTGCCCAATCGTAAACACCACTTTGCTATTTCCAAAAACGGGCTCTTTTTTATACGCTGTTTTTATATACGCAGGTATCAACCCGGTCATCCAACCACTGCAATGGATAATATCGGGCGGCCATCCAAATTTTTTAACGGTTTCCAATGCACCTTTACAAAAGAAAACGGTTCTCAGGATATTGTCTTCAAACCAAGTCTCATCATCGCTATGAAAAATCTGCTTACGCTTAAAGAAGTCTTCATTTTCCAAAAAATATACCTGCAATCGGGCATTGGGCAAAGAGGCTACCTTGATTTGTAAGGGATAATCATCATTATCAACAGATACATTGATACCGGATAGCCTTACTACCTCATGCAATCGATGCCTCCGTTCATTAATTACCCCAAAACGTGGCATAATGCACCTAACTTCTAACCCACTGTCATTGCTTTTAATAGCCAATTTGTTGATCACTTCAGCAAATTCAGTCAGCTCCAGGTAAGGAGACATTTCTGTAGCAATGAATAAAATTCTCTTCTTTGTTGACATTAGTTACACGAATTTTAGCAAGATGCCGGAAAATGAGTTGGCTAAGGTACATAAAATACGGCGAAATGCAACAGAAACAGGGGTATCCACCCAAACTATCCCAAAAAACGCAGGCAGGAAACCACCCCGGGTTAATCAATTTGTAGTAAAAATTGGATAGATATCCTGGGGCAGCCATTCCCTGATCAACCCTTGTTTTGTGCAGAGAAAACAGGCTTATCTCAGATTTTCCCGGATTCTAAACCAGCAGTCAAGACTACCCGAAATTAGACAAGACCTCCCAGGAATTTAATTTTGTTTACTTATGATTAGTCGTCAAAAGCAATGATGAAGGGATTCAGCCAAAACCTAACTGAGATTTCTTTCCTTACCATCCCCAAATTTGCTTATTATCATTTATTTGATTACAACAAAACCTTCATAAGGAAATAAATTATAATTGAATTTGCTGCCGTAAATTGCCGATGAATCCTGCTGCATGAATAAAAGGTTATTATCAATAATCAAGTATTTGTTTTTTTTCGGGCTGGGGCTCTTCCTTGTCTGGTGGAGCCTGCACCAGATTCCAGATGCAGAATGGAATAAATTCAAAGAGGCTTTGGCTACTGCACATTATTGGTTAATCCTACCGGTTTTCCTGATACTGGCTTCCAGTCATATTGTTAGAGCGCTTCGCTGGCGCTTATTGATGGAGCCAATGGGCTATTTCCCATCTTTCCCAAATACCTTCTTTGCCGTAATGGTGGGATATCTGGCTAATCTGGCATTCCCCAGGCTGGGTGAAGTATTAAAATGCACATTACTGGCCCGGTATGAAAAAATACCGGCTGAAAAAATTGTCGGGACTATTGTTGCAGAGCGTGCATTTGATGTTCTTTGTCTGGGGCTTCTTTTCTTATTGGCATTGATTCTACAATTTGATGTAGTTACCGGCAGTTACCAAAATGTAAAGACCCTGCAAAGTCAGCATCATGAATCAACCTCAATGGTTAAAATAATTATCCTGATTATTCTGGCATTCGCCATTCTGGGTTTTGCTATTTGGATATTTGTGACTGGCAGGTGGAAAGGAGTATTGCAAAAATTTAAAAGCATTATTGCAGGCATCTGGGAAGGATTGATTACGGCACGTAAATTAAAACACAAAGCCTTATTTGCCTTTTATACTATATTAATATGGCTGCTCTATATAGGAGGAACCTGGCTTGGTTTTCAGGGAACCAATGGAACGGCTACTATGGGACTGAGAGAAGCCATTAGTTCCTTGGCATTTGCCAGCATAGGAATGATCATTACGCCCGGCGGAATTGGAGCCTATGCGTTTCTGATGGCCAAAGTATTAGAAGAAAATGGTATCGAGTATGCAATTGGTGTGGCCAATGGAACGCTTCAATGGTTTGCTCAGTTTTTAATTGTTGTGCTTGTGGGTTCATTTTGCTTGATAATGCTGCCATTTTATAATAAACAAAAAACTCATGAAAGCCGTTGACGCGATCGCTAAAAAAATAGTTACCCTTTCGCAATTACAATCACTGGTTTCCAGTTGGCGTGTGCGGGGTAGTTCCATTGCTTTCACGAACGGATGTTTTGATATTCTACATGAAGGGCATATTTTCTCGCTTTCTCAGGCTGCAAAAGAGGCCGATTACCTGATAGTGGGCGTAAACAGCGACCGTAGTATTAAAGAATTAAAAGGCCCCGATCGCCCCATCAATCATGAACATAGCCGCGCTTTGTTATTGGCCAGTCTGGCGATAGTAGATGCCGTAGTTATTTTCGATGAATCAACTCCATTGAACCTCATATCAACTATACTGCCAGATGTATTGGTTAAGGGTGGCGATTATACAATAGAACAAATCGTGGGTGCTAAGGAAGTAATCGCTGCAGGGGGAAGGGTTGTGGTCAATCCGATTATTGAGGGATTTTCTACCACGGGCATTATACAACAGATAAAATCTTCATTTTCTTAATACTGAAAAATCAACCTTGCTTCCGCTCCATCAATAAGGTGAAAACAGAGGCTCTATTTCCTTGCAAAATCAGTACCGAATAAACCGAAACTTAACATTTACACAAACCCGGCTTATTTATATTTGATAAAATCTATTTTGCCATTTTCCAAACTATTGCATGCAAAAAAAAACATTGATTCAAAGAGATATCAGCTGGTTAAGTTTCAATGCCCGGGTATTACAAGAAGCCAATGACCCTACCGTACCTTTAAAAGAACGCATCCGTTTTTTGGGTATTTACTCTAATAATTCTGATGAGTTTTTCAGAGTAAGGGTGGCTACCTTAAAAAGAATGATCGAATTATCGGGCAAGAATAAAAAATTGAATATCCACCTAGAAAATGATCCGCAAAATATACTTGATCAGATTCAAACCATTGTATTACGCCACCAGAACGAGTTCAACCGAATCTGGGCAGGGATATTGAAAGAATTAAAAAAAGAAAATATTCTTCTGGTAGATGAAAAGCATTTAAGTAAAGAGCAACAGATATTTGTAAAAAAATATTTTGACGAGCAGGTTCGTTCTAATATTATCCCCTTGATGGTTGAAAGCCTTCCCCAACTCCCCTATTTGCGTGATAAAAGTATTTACCTGGGTGTGGTAATGCGTAAAAAGAAATCGGCCTATCAACAAAAATATTCCCTGATAGAGGTTCCTGCAAAAGCCGTTGGGCGCTTTATACAATTACCTGCAAAAGGCAAGGAAAAACCCATTATTCTATTGGAAGATGTCATACGTTTCAACCTTCCCGTAATTTTTTCCTATTTCGGATACGATTATTTTGACTCGTATGTTTTTAAAGTAACCAAAGATGCTGAAATAGATATTGACAATGATGTTAGCACTACTTTTGTAGAAAAGATTGAAAAAGGTTTAAAAAACAGGCGTAAAGGAAAACCGGTTCGTTTTGTATACGATAAAGAAATGGATGCCGGGTTGCTTGAATACCTGATTAGACGATTAAACCTGAACCGAAAAAGTAATATTATACCCGGTGGCCGGATTCATAATTTCAGGCATTTTATGGATTTTCCGGATATCGTTTCAGCCAGCAGTACCCGCAGAGCCCCTTTTACCCATCCTGATCTCCAAAGTACCATGCGGGTTACTGATGTAATTGTGAAAAAAGATGTGATGTTGAATTTTCCTTATCATTCTTTTAATGGGATCATTGACCTTTTGCGGGAAGCTGCCATGGACCCGGATGTTACTTCTATTAAAATTACTGCATACCGACTGGCGTCCAACTCAAAAGTGATCAATGCTTTGATCAATGCAGCGAGAAATGGTAAAGAAGTGATAGTGATGCTGGAACTGAAAGCAAGATTTGACGAAGAAGCCAATCTTGAATGGAAAAAAATACTGGAGGAAGAAGGTATCAGGGTTTTATTGGGTGTGCCCAAACTTAAAATACACGCCAAGCTTTGTATTATCAAAAAAAGAAAAGGAAATAAAACGATTCAATACGGTTTTGTGAGTACTGGAAACCTAAATGAAAAAACTGCAAGGGTATATGGGGATCATTGTTTACTTACGGGGAACCGAAATGTAATGGCCGATATCAACCGCATATTTCATTATCTGGAAAACTGGAAAACCGGGGGACATTCTCTTCGAATATGCAAAACATTGATGGTTTGTCCTAATAATATGCGAAAGGAAATCAATCAGCTGATTGACAAAGAGATTAAAAATGCGAAAGCAGGAAAAGAAGCCGGCATCATTCTTAAAATCAATTCATTGAGTGATGCAGTACTCATTCAAAAACTATATGATGCCGCAGCTGCCGGGGTAGAAATACGAATGATTGTAAGAGGGATTTTCTGTCCGGTAATCGACCCTAAAAAATTCAAAAAAAATTTTACAGCCATCAGTATTGTAGATGAATACCTGGAGCATGCCAGGGTAATGATCTTTCATAACATGGGAAAAGAAAAAGTATATATTTCCAGTGCCGACTGGATGGTGAGAAACCTGGATCACAGGGTGGAAGCAGCCATTCCCATATTAGACCCTGTTATTGCAGCCGAATTAAAAGATATTATCCACATTCAATTAAGAGATAATGTCAAGGCCCGAATGCTCGACAATGAATTATCCAACAACTATGTATCTTCCGCAGGAAAAAGAAAAATACGTTCGCAGGTAGAAACCTATCATTACCTATTCAAAAAAAATAAAATTACGCAGTGAGGTTAGCAGCAATTGATATCGGAAGTAATGCAGCAAGATTATTAATTGCCGATGTAACGGATAATCAGAATGGGAAAGTTCAGTTTAATAAATTAAACCTGGTGCGTGTTCCACTCAGACTGGGTTTCGATGTATTTGAAAAAGGGGAAATTTCCAAAGAAAAAAGAGGCATGGTATTACAAACCATGAAAGCCTATGGGCATCTTATTAATGCTTACGGAGTTTCCCACGTAATTGCCTGTGCAACCAGTGCTATGCGGGATGCGAGGAACAGCAGCGATCTGATTCGGAAAATTAAACTTGAAACAGGGCTGGATATAGAGATTATTAGCGGAGATTTTGAAGCTTCCCTTATCTATGAAAACCATGTTGCAGAAAATATGGATACCGACCATAGCTATTTGTATATTGATGTAGGTGGTGGAAGCACCGAGCTTACATTTTTTGCGGATGGCAAACTGATTTTTAAACAATCATTTAATATCGGAACCATTCGATTGTTGAAAGATATGGTAGCAGATGATAAATGGAATGAAGTAAAAGATTTTATCAAGAACCGCACAAAAGGTTATAAAAAAATTGTAGCCATTGGTACAGGTGGTAATATCAATAAAGTTTTTTCTCTTAGCAAAAGAAAGGATGGAAAGCCTTTAAGCCTGGATTTACTAAAAGATTATTACAAAGAAATTTCCAGTTATTCGGTTGCTGATCGGATTGATGTTTACAAATTACGTGAGGACAGGGCTGATGTAATTGTGCCTGCATTGCAAATATATATAAACGTAATGCGCTGGTCTGATGCAGAAGAAATCTATGTTCCAAAAATCGGGTTAGCCGATGGCCTGATCCAACATTTGTATTCCGAACTGGTTTCAAAGGGAATTAGTTCTTAGCAGCCATCTTCCTCAAAAAAATCGCCTATCCCAAAGAGACTCATGGGTCGCTGCTTATTTTTTCACCGATAAGAGCCCGTTATTCACCCAAAATCTTTCCAATCCTACCCCGGTCTGAATAGATTTGGAACAAACTAATTGCCATATGAGAAAAATATTGGTGCTTTTTCCGGCTATCTCAAGTTTACTAATCACCCAATTATATGGAGCTGGTACACTGAGGGCAGATACCAACAGAATCGTTCATACAATTGATGGCAGTATCAATGAATGGCCGACGAGCAGATTTGAAACAGACAAAGAAACGCAGATAGTATATTCCGTTGATCAGGATGCAGATAATATTTACCTGGCTTTGAAGATACCCAGTCAGAAAATGCAAATGAAAATTTTGTCGATGGGAATGAATGTTTACCTGGATAAAAAAGGTAAAAAAAGAGAAGGAACAGGAATTGAATTTCCCGTAAAAAAAGAAAGCGCAAGTGGTGGCGGTGGATATGGAGGAAACAGAAACGGTGGGCGCCAGAATGGATCCGGCGAAGCTGGTGATCCAAAAGCTGCCCGGGAAAAGATGGCTTCTACCCTGCTCTTTTTAAAAACCTTCGGATTTGATGACCAGGACGATAAAACACAACTGGTAACCCAACCCAATGGAATTAACATTGCTGCTGATTGGGATGATTCAAATGTACTGTATATTGAATACCAGATTCCGGCAGCTTTTCTGGGTAAACCAACGGATTTAAATGGGAAGCCATTGTCGGTTGGCTGGAAAATAAATGGTTTTACAGCAAATGCAGCAGCTGATGCTGGTTCAGGCTTTGGTTCAGGAAGATCGGCAGGCTTTGGAGGTGGTGGCGGAAGAGGTGGAGGAAGAAGCGGGGGAAGTAGTGGTACAGGTAGTGCTCAAAGCACAACTCCATCACAGGATGCAAATTCTGATATGGCAAAAGAAATGAGTTTCTGGACAAAATTGATACTTAAGTTCTAATCATAATTCAAATAAACGCCTTGCAAAACAATAAAAAAACAGTCATAATCATAGCCCACCTGGCAGCCTGGTTATGTTTTTTTACAGTCCCCTATCTTGTATTTTTCCCTAGATTAAGGGAATTCAATATGACCAATCACCAATTGGCTATCATTGTTTGTAATAATGTGTTTTTGGTTTTGTTTTATTACCTGAATACCCTGATTTTAATACCCAGGTTTCTGGCGAAAGGAAAATGGGGTTGGATTATACTTATTGTTGTTATCTGTCTTCTCATTTTCTTAAATGTACCCAAAGTAATTGCTACCTGGATTGCCGAACCTGAAGTAATTAATAACCAATCCCGTCTATTTATACCCAATCCGGCCTACCAGGGTAAAATAAAATTTAATCCAAATGTTCCCAGAAAACGGCCTTTGGCAGATCCCTATAATACAGTATTATTTCTATTGATATTTACAGTAGGTACCTGTATTTCAGTGATTCAGCGCTGGCTGCAGACCGAGCAAACCAGAAAAGAAACAGAAAATGAAAAACTCAATACAGAATTATCTTTCCTGAAATCGCAGGTGAACCCACATTTCTTTTTTAATACGCTGAATAATATTTATTCGCTTGCAGTAGTCAGGAGTGAGAATACAGCTCCGGCTGTTATGAAGTTGTCCGCTATCATGCGTTATATACTTACGGAAACGCAGAGGGATCTGGTGCCTTTAAGCAATGAAGTAGATTTTATTCATAATTTCATTGATCTTCAGAAAGTAAGACTAACAGATAAAGTGACTCTGAATTTTTCTACTTCGGGTGATCTTGATACTTTGCTGATTGCTCCTCTGCTTTTTATTCCATTTGTAGAAAATGCTTTTAAATATGGGGTTAGTACCAAAGAATCTTCCAAAATTGATATTGATATCAGGACTGAGGGAAATATTGTATTTTTCAGTTCGGTTAACTATATCGTTTCTACGGAAAATACGCTTGCAGAGAATACCGGCATCGGAATCAATAATGTGAAAAGAAGGCTTGAACTGATGTATCCCGGAAAACATGTGTTAACCAATACGATTAAGGATAATTATTATTCCGTTATTTTACAGATTACAACCTGATGATACAATGTATAGCCATAGATGACGAGCCGCTTGCCCTTCAATTGGTGAACGAGTACTGTTCCAAGATTGCATTTCTGAAACTCGAAAGGACTTTTACCAATACGGATGAAGCGAGAATCTTTTTACAGGAAAACCCTGTAGATCTATTGTTTTTGGATATACAGATGCCTGATATCAGCGGGATGCAATTTTATAAAAATCTAAACCAGAAACCGCCAGTTATCTTTACGACTGCCTATAAGGATTTTGCTGCGGAAGGTTTTAATGTAGATGCCGTTGATTATTTGCTCAAACCCTTTGAATATGATCGGTTTTTAAAAGCCTGTTATAAAGCAAAAGAATATATCGATTTTCTAAGTTCACAACAATTGCAATTGAATTCCATTTTTGTGAAAGTGAACTATGAAATCATGAAAATCAATTTGAAGGATATTGAATTGATTGAGGCGTTGGATGATTATATAAATATCTATATCAAACCCAACCCGGTTTTAACGTTAATGACCTTAAAAAGCATACAGGAAAAGTTGCCTCCCCGGGATTTTGTAAGGGTACATCGTTCATTTATTGTGCCTATCGCCAAAATTGAAAAATTCAGCAAAACCAAACTCTGGGTTGCCGGAAAGGAAATCCCAATTGGAAGCAGCTATAGCCAGGTATATGATCAACTAATAGCCCTATCCAAAACAAAATAGTCGATTCCCCGATTCAAATTGACCTATCACCTAAGAGTTTTCAAAAAAGCAATTTGCAGGTTTAATTTTAACTAGTTTTTTTTCATTAGTGTTAACCTACAAGACCGTAAAAAGGTATCATCGACTGTTCCCAGCCCTGGTGATACCTTTTTAATTAAGCAGTCGATTCCATATAATCCGGCCTGAATAGAATCAATTACCTTTGGGCAAAGATTTTTTTATGGACTTTTTACAGTCATTGGGTATTCTCGATAAAAACCAAGGTGTTTCAACTGGTTCCAGCTGGATAGTTTCAGGCGGGGAAGAAATCATTTCTTATTCGCCGGTTAACGGCAACCGCATTGCTTCAGTAAGCAGTACTGATCTAAAAGCTTATGAAGAGGTAATTAGTAAAGCACAGGAAGCATTTATTATTTGGCGATCCTGGCCATCTCCCAAAAGAGGAGAAATCGTCCGGCAGATTGGAGAGCAATTGAGGGAGAATAAGGAACCACTGGGCAAACTGGTAAGTTATGAAATGGGAAAAAGCCTCCAGGAAGGTTATGGCGAAGTGCAGGAAATGATTGATATCTGCGATTTTGCCGTAGGACTTTCCAGACAACTGTATGGACTAACCATGCATAGTGAGCGCCCAAATCACCGTATGTATGAACAATGGCATCCCTTGGGAATAACCGGTATCATTTCTGCTTTTAATTTCCCTGTAGCTGTGTGGTCCTGGAATAGTGCACTCTCCTGGGTTTGCGGGAATGTGTGCATATGGAAACCCAGCGAGAAAACACCTTTATGTGGTATTGCAGTTCAAAAAATTGTATCAGAAGTATTCAAAAAAAATAATGTGCCCGAGGGTGTTTGCAGTCTGGTACAGGGAGGAAAAGAATTGGGCGAATGGATAAGCCATGATACCCGAATACCTCTTGTATCTGCAACCGGATCTACCCGTATGGGAAAAGCATTGGCCACAGCGGTTGCGGCAAGATTAGGGAAAAGTATTTTGGAACTTGGTGGCAATAATGCTATCATCATAACACCGCATGCAGATTTGGATATGGCGCTGATCGGATCGGTTTTTGGTGCCGTAGGAACAGCCGGACAACGATGTACTTCAACACGAAGACTAATCATTCATGAATCGGTTTATAATACTTTTCGGGAAAAATTAGTAAAAGCCTATGGCCAGTTACGAATTGGGGATCCATTAAATACCCATAATCATGTGGGCCCATTGATTGATCACGCGGCAGTAACTATGTACCTACAGGCTATTCAGCAATGTAAGCAACAAGGAGGACATTTTCTGGTAGAAGGAGGGGTATTGGAAGGGCCGGAATATACCAGCGGTTGTTATGTAAAACCCTGCATCGCAGAAGTAAATAATACTATGTCGATTGTCCAAAATGAAACCTTTGCTCCTATTTTATACCTTATCAAGTATTCCCGATTGGAAGAAGCTATTCAATTGCAGAATGGTGTACCCCAGGGATTATCTTCTTCGATTATGACTGTTAACATGCGTGAAGCAGAACAATTTCTTTCTTATGCAGGAAGTGATTGCGGGATTGCCAATGTGAATATTGGAACCAGTGGGGCTGAAATCGGTGGGGCATTTGGCGGAGAAAAAGAAACCGGCGGGGGAAGAGAAAGTGGCAGCGATGCATGGAAAGCTTATATGCGCAGACAAACCAATACCATCAATTGGAGCAATCATTTGCCTTTGGCACAGGGTATTCAATTTGACTTATAGCTTTTAACAGGAACTGATACTATATTTCTTATTTTTTGATAAGGACTGTGATTTTTATGCCCTTCTTTCGAATCATAGTAATAAAGCATTCAACGGTTAAATGAATAGGTCCCTCACCAAACAGCAATTAATAGATCTGATTCTGGCCAATAAAGGGATCATTATCAAAATCTGCAATTCATATTGTTCTGATAAGAATTATCGTGAAGATCTAGGCCAAGAAATCATTTACCAACTACTCAGATCAGGAGAAAATTTCCAATCAGGAAATAAATTCTCTACCTGGATGTATCGCATTGCCCTTAATGTTGCCATTTCCTTTTACAGAAAACAAAAAACAAATACTCAGGTAGTTGCTTATACGGATTTGCCTTTTGAAATAGAAGATACTGACGACGGGAAAAGAGAAATGAATGAAAATATATCACGCCTCCAAAAAATGATCAGCCTACTGGGGCCACTGGATAAAGCAATGATGTTACTCTATCTCGACTCTAAGTCTTATGCAGAAATAGCCGAAGTACTTGACATCACAGAAACCAATGTTGCCACTAGGATCAGTCGTATCAAAATCCGTTTAAAACAACAATTTAATTATCTCAATCAATAATTATGGAGTCCATTGAATTAGCAGAAATCTGGAAAGAATATGACAGAAAAATTGATGAGGCAAAAGTCTTGAATTTACAATCCTGGGCCCTGAACCTGCATTGTTTTGAAGCTATACAATTACAAAAGGTAGAATCAAAATTTTCAAAGCTGGCCGCTTTTAAATTCAGGGCGGTTATCCTGGGACTTATCTGGTTAGCCTTTCTCGGATCTTTGGTATATGCGAACCATATGAAAAACCTTTATTTCACTATCTCCCTTGGAGGTATATTTCTGATCACTTTGCTTTCTATTTTTTCCTATTGCAGGCAAATTATCCAGCTGAAAAGCATCCGGTATGATCACAATATCCAGGAAACCCAAAAAAGGATTTCAATAATAGAAATCTCCACGCTGCAGAGTTTACGCATTTCCTGGCTCCAGCTCCCCTTTTACAGTACCTGGTTCTGGAATGATGAATGGATCAAGCATCCGAGTCATAATTTCTGGATGATCGCCTTCCCGATTACGCTTGGCTTTTTAGTGCTAACTCTCTATCTTTTTTTACAACTTCGCCCGGATAATATTGGACAGAAATGGGTAAAAATTATGTTAATGGCGGGACCAGAATACAAATCCCTGGTTATTGCAAATGAATTTCTGGCAGAGATTGAGAAAGTGAAGCAAAATTTATAAATAAATGATTGATATATAAGTATATATAAATTAAAGATCACCACAAGTAAACAGGATTCCACAGTACTAAGGTTTTGATAAAAAATGATGGAAATGATTATTTTATCGTTATGATTATGCAAATTTGTAGGGATTGAAATTCATTACGTAATGCACCGAAGGATTGTTTTAGCCATATTTGTATTGACTGTATTCTTTTCCGAAAGTAATGCCCAGACTGATGCACCCCGAGGCTGGCACCTGCTTGATTTAGCTAAAGATTCCTTTTATGGTATCAGTCTTGATAAAGCCTATCAATTTCTGAAAGAAAAACACAGAACATCGAAACCGGTTATCGTTGCCGTACTGGATTCCGGGGTGGATACCACCCATGAAGATTTAAAATCTGTGTTGTGGCGTAATCCTAAAGAAATACCCGGGAATGGGATTGATGATGACGGAAATGGATATGTTGATGATGTGTATGGCTGGAATTTCCTGGGTGGAAAAGATGGGAGAAATGTTACCAAAACCTCCGACGAAAGATCAAGGGTGTTTCATCATTTTAAAGCAAAGTTTGCGGGCAAAGCTATAGATACTGCTGCACTTTCTGTACTGGATAAAGATGATTATATCTTATGGAAAAAAGCATCAGACCAGCTTAATTTCAGTTCTGACGACCAGGTTCAGTTGATGTTTATTGAAATCACTACCAAAGCCATCAAAAAACATGATAAAGTGTTGCGGAAGGAAATGGGTTGTGAAGAATACACTTGCGAAAAAGTAGAGAAATTTGAGCCAGCTACCAGAACCGCACGTGAAGCCAAGTTTGGTTATCTCACCTGTATGAAAATGATTGGAGTGGATGCGGATGAAAAAAACACCAGCACTATTTCAGACCTCGATGAAGAAGTAGAGAAGATGAAATCGAATGCTGAAGCTAGAGATATTCCCCCTATTGATTATCGGGCAGATATTATTAAGGACGATTATTACAATTTTGCGGACAGATACTACGGAAACAATGATGTGATGGCAGGCTCAGGTGCTAAACATGGTACCCATGTCAGTGGCCTTATCGGGGCGCAACGCAATAATGGGAAAGGAATGGATGGTGTTGCAGACAATGTCAAGATCATGATGGTAAGGGTGGTGCCGGAAGGTGACGAATACGATAAAGATGTTGCGCTGGGTATTATATATGCTGTAGATAATGGGGCCAAAGTAATCAATATGAGTTTTGGCAAATCCTTTTCCCCAGAAAAAAGATGGGTTGACAGTGCAGTTCATTATGCAGAATTATATGATGTATTGATTGTTCATGCCTCAGGTAACGAAACTGCAGATATTGATAACAAAGAAAATTACCCCAATCCCTGGCTTAAGCAATGGAATACCAATGCTACTAATTTTATAACGGTTGGTGCCAGCAGCGATCCGAAAATTTCCGGCGGCATTGTTGCGGATTTCAGTAATTATGGAAAAAATAATGTAGATGTATTTGCCCCCGGCGTTCGTATGTATTCTACCCTGCCAGGAGGTAACGAGTATGGCAATCTGAAAGGAACGAGTATGGCCGCACCGGTTGTAGCGGGTTTGGCAGCTCTGATCCGTTCTTATTATCCAGACCTGAAAGCAATTGATGTTAAAAAAATCATTGAATCCTCTGTAACAATTCCTGCTGCTGATATCATCAGTATCAGACCCGGTACAAAAGATGAAAACGTTCCCTTCAGTCAATTATCCAGATCTGGAGGCATTATTAATGCCTATAATGCAGTACAAATGGCAGAAATCACCAAAGCTTCTATACTGCATAAACCGGCTTCCTCAAATGCCGGAAAGGCAAAGCTTTGATGATATAGGGATATCTCAGGTTTCTTCAGACCCATTCATTATCTTTTCATCAAAAAATAATTCTATGCCAATCCCGAATACAGGTGATTATCCTGCTTATTTTGAAAAATATATTTCGCTGGTTACTGCTGACAGTCCATCTGAAGCCATTGCAAATTATTCAGCATTGCTGCTTAACTTTTTCAACTCACTACCAGAAGAGAAAGCCAATTATGCCTATGCAACAGGGAAGTGGACATTGAAAGAGGTATTACAGCATATGATAGATACGGAAAGAATATTTTCTTACCGCATTTTAAGGATCAGCCGAAATGATACCACGCCTTTGGCTTCTTTTGATGAGAACCATTATGCAGAAAATGCAGTAAGCTCATTAAGAAGCTTGACAAATATTAAGGAAGAATTTATTGCTGTCAGGAAATCTACCGATTTGTTGATTCTATCTCTTTCCAATGAACAGCTTTCTCATTTTGGTACGGCCAGTAACCAACCGGTAACTGCCAATGCGATTGGGTTTATGGTATTCGGGCACTTGCTGCATCATAAAAAAATTATTGAAGAAAAATATCTCTGAGCGTATTCAAGCTCAGTATCTTAAAAAATCACACCACTCTTCATCGCACAATAGTTTCTGTAGTGTGCTATTCTTCATTACTTGCATATAATCCATAGGTTTTCCATTTACCCAGATGGTTCGATATACCAGTCTTATTCCGTGGCTATAATCTACCCACCAATTGATATGCCCGGTATATAAGGGTTGAATGGGATTCCCATCCGGCTTATGCCAGCCATAGATGGCTTCGTGTTCTGGTTTTGCATCGTGAATCAGTTTCCCGGAAATTACCAGATCCTTTTTTATCCCTGCGATCAAGCCCTTCCTTCCTTTTCTTTGTCCTTCTATTATCAAATGATGCTGCCACATAGTAACTGAGCTATCTCTGAATGCATACATCGGAACCGGTACTAATTTTACAACTGCTTGCTCGTAAATCGTATTGACCATTTTACGAGTAGGTAAGAAACAATGAAAGCTGTCTGCAATTTGCTGTGCCGCCATAGGGGTTAATGGAATCCTTGCCCAATCATCATCTGTTCCTACAGATAGATAATCTGGGGCAACATAGAAATACGCAAAAATGGTTTTCCCTGAACTATCCGTAATACTGGTATGAATTCTTACGAATTTTCGAAGGTAAGAAGGATAATTCCCTGATAATATTTCTGCAACAGCTAAAGAATCGCGCTGTTTCCATTTACAGGCTGCAACGGTTTGATAAAAATCAGTGCCCGTTTTTGTTTCAGTTGATGGCTGTCTCACCGGCCAATGCATTTTATGGCTGCTGCTACAGGAAACAAAAAAAAATAAAAAAATAAACCGGTACATTTTCATATTCTATCCTAGAATGATTTCTCAGAGTTCGGTTATTGTGATGTTCTTAAACCAGGCTTCTCCCCCATGATCCTGTAAGGCAATATGCCCTTTTTTAGACATGCCATACCCATTGGTTTCTTTCCATTTACCGTTGGCTTTATGTTGCTTCCATGTATCCGTCCATAAATCGTATTCTACCACCTTCTTTCCATTCAGCCAATGTTCCACATGACCCTTGTTTACTTTGATTACTGTATGATTCCATTCTCCCGCAGGATGTGTTGCATCCATCATTGGAGGATCCATGGCATAATTGGCCGCAGTTTTTTGCCAGTCAGCTATTTTTTCCGGGTAGCCCTGGTCATCAATCAGCTGATATTCCGGACCACTTTGGTAAGATGCGGGGAATTCTTCTGTTACCATATACAATATCCCGCTATTGGCTTGTGGTGCTATTTTCCAGTCAAGAGACAATAGAAAATTTTCATATTCCTTTTCTGTAATCAGGTCAGCATGTTTGGTATTGGGATCCTTATTCCCTTTATTAAAAAGAATTCCGCCTTTTGCCTGCCAGGAATCGGCCGGTTTATTTTGATAGGTGCGCCATCCCTTAAGTGTTTGCCCATCGAATATGGATTGCTGGCCAAATAGTAAGCCCAGGTTTACTAAAAAGATCAACAAACCGGTAATCAGTATTCTCTTTTTCATATAACTGTTTTAGGGTTGCTGAAAGATAAAAACAAATCAGGTAATATTTATAGCGTTTTAGCAGATAACTTAGCATTTCTATGACAAGGATCGGTCTGATTTCAGATACACATGACTATGTAGATGAATCCATTTTCAAACATTTTGATAAATGTGATGAAATATGGCATGCAGGCGATTTTGGCACATCCAAAGTAGCTGATGCGTTACAGTCATTCAAGCCATTGAAAGGGGTTTATGGTAATATTGATGGATATGATATCAGAAGCGTATATCCCGAAACCCTGGTATGGAATTGTGAGGAAGTGAAAATCCTGATGACACATATCGGTGGGTATCCCCCAAAATATTATCCAATAAGTAAACCACTTCTGTTACAACATCATCCACAACTTTTTATCAGTGGTCACTCACATATTTTGAAGGTGATCTTTGATAATTCAGTGAATTGCCTGCATATGAACCCTGGCGCCGCGGGTAAACATGGCTGGCATAAAGTAAGAACCCTGATCCGCTTTGTAATTGACGGTAAAGATATGCGGGAATGTGAGGTGATTGAGTTGGGGGGGAGGGGGTAGTTATACAGAATTGTTTAATTGTTCAATTGCTGCATGGTTAAATGGCTGCTTGTAATAGGACTCTACTAACCATATAACTATTTAACCATGCAGCAATTAAACATCCTGCTTCTTAGTCGAATTTAAAATTAAGCCATACCCGGAAACAAAGGCCTGCCCACAATCTCTCTGAATGGCCAGGGGATGCTGGCTAATATCAGTATAAGGGCGATCAGGAAATACCAGAATGCTTTTTTATATTTTACTTCATCAGCAACCGCTTTTTTTGCCATTCCATGACCAAATGTGATCAGTAAAATAGCTACAATCATGCCTACCGGATGTTCTACCCAAAAGAATCGAAAGAATTTATCTTTCATTACCCGGGTACCTTCTGGTAAATTGGTAACAAAAATGCCAAACCTGCCAAAACCTACCTGATACAAGCCCAATAAAAGTGTGACATGTCCGCTGATCATAGTAAATAACCATATCTTTTTATCACCCGGAGCAAATATTTTCTTCGACTTCCATCCCGAATAGGCTTTCAGAATAGATATCACCAGCAAAACCAAAATGATCCAGCGTAAAAAATTATGAAGATGTAATAAACCTGTTTGCATATATTCTGTTTTATCTGGTTTGTAATTATTAATTTTAAATTATTAATTGTTAATTACTAATCAACCCAATCTGCTACAAATAAATTGGTATCATGTCCCCCACCATTGTTTCGGTTGGAAGAGAATAGTATTTTTTTTCCATCCGGACTAAACATCGGAAAAGCATCGAAGCCTTTATCACGACTTACTTTTTCTAATCCCTTTCCATTAATATCGGTGAGGTACATGTTGAAAGGAAACCCTCTTTTATATTCATGGTTACTGCAAAAAATAATATGCTTACCATCTGGTGTAAAATTCGGTGCCCAGTTAGCCTGTTCAAGGAATGTAATCTGGTGAGCATTCTTTCCGTCAGCATCTGCAACCCATACTTCCATGTGGGTTGGCGCAACAAGTCCTTCTGCTAATAATTCTTTGTACTCTTTAATTTCTTCAGGGGTAGTAGGTCGGCTGGCTCTCCAGACTATTTTTTTCCCATCCGGACTAAACCATGCCCCACCATCATAACCCAAGGTATTGGTTACTTTAATTTCCTTACCGGTTGCCAGTTCCATTACATAGAGGTCAAGGTCTCCTTCTTTTACACTGCAATAAATCATCTTTTTCCCATCAGGTGAAAGGGTGCCTTCTGCATCATATCCTTTTGAATGGGTTAACTGTTTTATAATCTTTCCGCTGGTATCGGCCATATATATATCATAGCTTTCATAAATGGGCCAGATATATTTATTTCCATATTTAGATCTGTCGGGTAATGGCGGGCAGGTATCAGCTCCTTTAAAAGTAGAAGCATAAATAATATGTTTACCATCCGGCAGAAAATAGGAACAAGATGTTCGGCCTTTTCCACTGCTTACCATATGGTAGGTGAATTTTTCACCTTTGGCAGGTAGTTTTCCAATGAATATCTGATCGCAATTCAATCCTTCTTTTGGGTTGGTACGTTGGAAAATAATCGACTTTCCATCATAACTCCAATACGCTTCTGCGTTATCACCCCCGAAAGTAAGCTGGGTGATATTTTTAAAATGCCTCTCTCCGGCAAATAGTACAGAATCGGGACTTATATTTTTGTCCTGTGCAAAAAGGGTTCCCGCTAATAAAATGAAAATGGGTAAAAAAGCTGATCTACGCATAATTGTTAATATTCGGCAAAAATAAGGGGCTGATACCAGTGAATTGTCAGAAAAATATCATCTCTTATTCTATCGGCCTATTTTTGTGTAATGAAATACTGTATTCCGGCTCTATTTTTTCTATTCTTACTGGCCTGCAAGAACGAATCGAAAACAAATCATGCGCAAGCTTTATCTCCCGGGGACTTACCTGCGTCCGTCAAAAACCTGATAAGCAATGTAAGCAAAAACCCTGATAGTACCGGTTTACGGTTCCAATTGGTAGATGCCCTGGATAGTATGGGTGATTATACAGAGGCGCTGGCCCAGGCAGATTCGATGATCAAAAGAGATAGTCTAAGTTACGCTTTATGGTACAGGAAGGCAATGGTTCAGGAAAATGCCAAAGATACCCCAGGGGCTTTACGATCTTTCAGATATGCCATCAGGATATATCCCTCTCCTGATGCAATGTTGGCAGCTGCCAATCTATTAGCAGAAAAAGGAAATGATACAGCATTATTATTGACAAAAGAGGTAGCCAGTTTCCGGGAGGGAAGAGAATATACAGCTCATTGCAATTTTATCAATGGGGTATATTATGCCCGCAAAGGAGAACATGCAAAAGCAATGGCGGCATTTAATAATTGTATTCTGAACGATCTGAATTATATGGAAGCGTATATGGAGAAAGGTTTTCTCTATTACGAGAGCAAGAAACTGCCTGAAGCGATACAGGTATTTACTACAGTAATTACCCTCAAAAACACGTATCCTGATGGGTATTACTGGCTGGGAAAATGTTATGAAACAAACCAGAATAAACCAGGGGCAATTTCCAATTACCAAAAAGCGCTGACCCTTGATCCCCAATTAAAAGAGGCAGGAATCGCCTTAAAAAGATTGGGAGTGAATTAATTTTAAGGTTACAAAATAATTTTCTGAATTTCGTTTTATAAATCAAAGATATGCCCATCATTGCCCCATCTTTATTAAGTGCCGATTTCCTGAATCTTCAAAAGGATTGTACCATGCTGAATGAAAGCGATGCAGATTGGTTTCATCTGGATGTGATGGATGGAAGTTTTGTTCCCAATATCAGCTTTGGGTTTCCGATCATTGAGAAAGTCAGAAAAGCAACTACCAAGATTTGTGATGTGCACCTTATGATACTTGAACCCGGCAAATATGCAGAAGCTTTTAAAAAAGCCGGCGCAGATATACTTACTGTGCACATTGAAGCTTGTCCACACCTTCACAGAAATATTCAGCAGATCAAGGGGCTGGGTATGCGTGCCGGGGTTGCCTTGAACCCGCATACACCTGTGAGTTTATTATTAGACATCATTGATGATGTGGATATGGTTTGTCTGATGAGTGTGAACCCGGGTTTTGGCGGACAGCAATTCATTCCCAATACCATTAATAAGATAAGGGCGCTGAAACATTTAATAAAAGACAAAGGACTGCATACACTGATTGAAATTGATGGCGGTGTAACTCTTGAAAATGCACCAGCTATCTTACATGCCGGCGCCGATGTACTGGTAGCTGGAAATACTGTATTCAAATCTGATGACCCGCAATCTACAATTGCTGCTTTAAAAAGTTTATAAAACAGCCATAACAGCATTATCAATTCATTAAGGATTGATAAGCGCATTGCTGGTAAACTGCCAGTCAATTGTTTGGCAATCTCTCTACCTGTAATCATTGGACAGCTAAGCTTGTTTTGAATAGTTTGTATTATACTATCCACATCTGTGTATAAGAAATACTAGGTTTTTATGTTGTTCTCGGATTAAATTTGGAATAGATGTTATTTCAGCTCTTACCACATTTCAAACCCATTAAACCGTAAAATTTGACTGAGACTATTATTAACCTCGAATCCGTTAATCCCATTGAATTTTTTGGCGTAAACAACGGAAAGTTAGATTTGCTGAAAAAGAAATTCCCACTGTTAAAGATCCTCTCCCGCGGGACACAATTAAAACTGAGCGGGGCCCCAGAGCAAATAGAAACAGCAAAAGAAAAAATCGTTTTGATCATTCAGTACCTGGAACGTAATGGGCATCTGAGTGAAAATTATTTTGAACAGATTCTTGGTGGAGACGATGCGGAAACTGTTGACAATTTTATTGACAGTAATCCCAATGATATCCTCGTTTTTGGCCCGAATGGCAAAACCGTAAGGGCACGTACACAGAACCAGAAAAAAATGGTGCAGGCAGTAGACCGAAACGATATTGTTTTCGCGATCGGACCAGCCGGAACAGGTAAAACCTACACAGCGGTAGCATTGGCTGTAAGGGCATTGAAGAACAAGCTGGTAAAAAAAATCATCCTGACACGTCCGGCGGTGGAAGCAGGTGAAAGTCTTGGATTTTTACCCGGAGATCTGAAAGAAAAGATTGATCCTTATCTGCGACCATTGTATGATGCATTGGATGATATGATCCCTGCTGATAAGCTGGGTTATTATATGAGCACACGTACTATTGAGATTGCCCCATTAGCCTATATGCGTGGCCGTACTCTCGACAATGCGTTTATTATTCTGGATGAGGCACAGAATACCAATGACCTGCAGTTAAAAATGTTTTTAACAAGGATTGGCGCAAATGCAAAAGCCATTATTACTGGTGATCCTACTCAGGTAGATCTGCCCAGAAATATGCGTAGCGGACTGGAAAAATCAACTCGGATACTGAAAAACGTTGACGGTATTGCACACATAGAATTAAACGAAGAAGATGTGGTACGTCACCGTTTGGTAAAAGCCATTATACGGGCCTATGAGAAAGAAAAAGAGAAAGAGGATGCAGAAACGGGATACCATAAATAACTAGCAGTTTCTGGCCGCTGGCTAATTGCATTATAAATAGAGGGGCTCTATCGGTTGATAGAGCCCCTCTATTTATCTATATACTTTGTTAAGTTATTTGCCTAAAATCTCGTGCCCTAGTTTGTCTCTTTTGGTTTCCAGGTATTTTAAGTTATGAGAATTGGGGTTCATTTCGATAGGAACTATCTCTACAATTTCAATCCCATATCCATTCAAACCGGCACGTTTACGTGGATTATTGCTCATTAATTTGAGACTGGTAGCCCCAAGGTAACGAAGTATTTGTGCACCAACCCCATAATCTCTTTCATCCATTCCAAAACCCAAATGCAAATTGGCTTCTACCGTATCCATTCCTTCTTCCTGTAACTTATAGGCTTTTAGTTTATTGATCAGGCCAATCCCCCTGCCCTCCTGGTTCATATAAAGTATGATTCCCTTACCCTCATTTTCTACCATTGCCATTGCCTTATGTAATTGTTCTCCGCAATCGCAACGAAAACTGCCCAATATATCCCCGGTAAAACAACTGCTGTGAACACGGGTTAATACCGGCTCCCCTTTTTGCCAGCTTCCTTTAATTAATGCGAGATGTTCTGCTCCGGTTGTCTTTTCCTTAAAAGCCACCAGGGTAAAATGCCCGTATTTGGTAGGCATATCCACCCTTACCAATTCCTCAATCAAAGAATCTATTCTTAAGCGATAATCAATCAGGTCTTTGATGGATATAATTTTCAAAGAAAATTTCTGCGCAATCTCCAATAACTCTGGCAACCTAGCCATGGTACCATCTTCATTCATTACTTCCACCAAAACTCCGGCTGGTTCCAAACCAGCCAGTCTTGCCAAATCAACAGCAGCTTCTGTATGCCCCGTTCTTCTTAATACCCCACCCGCTTTTGCACGTAAAGGGAAAATATGACCGGGCCTTCCCAAATCTGAAGGCTTTGTATGTGGGTTAACCAATGCCTGTATGGTTTTTGCCCTGTCGTGGGTAGATATTCCCGTAGTAGTTCCCTGTCCAATTAAATCAACAGATACCGTAAATGCCGTTTCATGCAACGAGGTATTAGAACTAACCATGGGCTCCAATCCCAATTCCAGACAACGCTCTTCAGTTAAGGCTGCGCAGATCAGTCCACGCCCCTCCCTACTCATAAAATTGATTATTTCAGGAGTTGTATGCGTCGCTGCAATAATAAAATCCCCTTCATTTTCCCTGTCTTCATCATCCACCACAATCACCATCTTTCCGGTACGTATATATTCAATCGCTTCCTCGATCCTGTTTAACATATTACTGATTTATTCTCCAAAATTACAACCCATAACGCGTAAATAGGATGGTAAAAAATAAGCTTGGCGATATTTTACCAATAACGAAAATCAATAGCTACCCAATTATTCCTATTCAGACTGATAAAAAGCATATCTGAACTGAAAACTGAGCCATCAGGCAGTTTCCCATCCACCTACAAATTACTTCACTAAAATGCGGAAAACTATCCAAAAAGAGGGCGTTTTTTCACTAGCAGTTCTGCGGTAAATACCTAATGATATAACCCTCTTTGCTTAGTTAATTAGCCATATAAAAATTAAGGAAATGGTTTTAAAAAAATTAGTCAGAAAGGAATTAATATTATACCTGTTTTCCTTTTCCGCTGTAGCCCAAAATACAACAGGAGATATTGGTGGAACAGTAAAAACCCTTACCGGAGAAATTCTCGCAGGTGCCACTATAAAATTGCTGCATGAACCTACAGGCTTATTGCTGTATTCGCAAAGCCGGAGCAGGGGAAATTACAGAATACCAGGACTTGTACCCGGTGGTCCATATACACTAGAAGTGTCATTTATAAACTTCCTGAATCAGAAAAAAACAGGGATTTATATTCAATTAGGTGAAGAAAAAATAATTGATTTCCAATTAGAAAAACAAAGTATCCGATTAGGGGAAGTCCGAGTTTTTGGATCACGCAAAAAAAACGAACCAGGCTGGGATGGCGGGAATATTCTTACAGAAGAAAGAATATTGAGCACACCCTCAGTAGGCAGGAATTTGCAAGATTATCTTCGGAATTTTCCGCAAGCAAAACTTGTGTCGGGAAATGAAGGCGCCGTATCAATAGCTGGTCAGAATAACCGATTCAATGCATTTTATATCGACGGAGCAATCAGCAATGATGTATTTGGTCTGGCAGCTTCCGGCACCAATGGCGGTCAGGCTGGTATTTCACCTGTCTCCATGGAAGCGATTCATCAATTGCAAATGACCATTCATCCGTTTGATGCTTCTTTGGGAAATTTTACAGGTGCTGGTATCAATGCAGTGACAAAATCAGGTACCAACCGGCAAACCAGTTCTGTGTATCATTTTTTCTCCAATGCCAATTTCATCGGCAAAACACCAACCGGATCAAAACAATTAGCCACTAAAGCCGATGGTTTTCAGATGCAGCAATTCGGGGCGAGCTTACAGGGACCAATCTCTATCAATAAAATTTTTTATTTTTTTAATTTTGAACTGCAAAGAGATACTCGACCGCAACCATTCTCTTTTAGTGATTATAGAGGTAACACCCATACAAGCCAGCTATTGAACATTTTAGCGAATACGCTGAAGGGGACTTATGACTATGAGCCAGGCGGGTTTATAAATAATCCCGAAACCTTGCATGCAGACAGATTGACTGCACGTATTGATTGGGTTGCCAACAACAAGCATAAAATTTCTTTGAGTACCCGCTATTTGCAGGCGCAAAAAGAGAATACCAATGCAAACAATTCTTCGGTGATTCATTTCAGAAATGATGGTTATCTTTTGAATACCCATACCCATTCATTTTCCCTGGAATTAAAAAGCAATTTCCTGAGAAACAATGCCAACCAATTCATGCTCACCTATACTCAGGTGAAAGATGACCGCGATCCTTTAGGAAAACCTTTTCCCAGGGTACGTATCAATGATGGCAATGGCGCTTTCCTTTTTGGAACAGATAATAGTTCTACCAACAATCTGCTGATACAACAAAATTGGAGTTTGTTTGAAAAGTATAGTTTTACGATTTTAAAACATGCCATCAGCCTGGGAATGGATTGCGAATACAGTAAAGTAATGAATACATTTATTCAAAATAGTTTTGGCAATTATACCTATTTTTCAATTGCCGATTTTCTTACAAATGCAAAACCTACTTATTATCAATTGGGGTTTTCCCCACGAGATCCGCAAAACAAAGATCATTCGAAAACCGCTGCCCATTTCTCAATCCTCAAAACAGCCATTTTTGTGAATGACAAAATTCGGGTTAGACCCAATTTTTATGTACAATATGGAGTGCGAGTTGACCAGTACCATTTTATCAACTCCCCTATTGCAAATGATTACACCAATCAGATAGCCATCCCACAGTATGAAAAATATTGGGATTTACAAGATGCAAGATCAGGGGATGCATTATCTGTTCCTGTTTCAATTTCCCCGAGATTGGGCTTCCGTTATGGCTTTGTAAAAAACCGTGTTCAATTAAGTGGTGGTGTAGGATTATTTACTGGCAGAATCCCGCTTGCCTGGCCGGGCGGAACTTATCAAAATAATGGATTATTTGTAGGCGGATATACGGCTGCTCCGGCACAGTTGAATACCATCCGTTTCAGGCCCAATCCATACCAGCAATGGACACCGGCAGAATTGGGCGTCACTGCCAATAGTACTACTCTTAATCTGATAGCCAAACAATTCAGTATGCCCCAATTGCTAAGGGCATCATTAGGACTTGAATTGGATTTGCCAAATAACTGGACTGTAAAGACAGAGATGATGTTAAGCCAACATACAAACGGTATCAAGTATACCAATATAAATATTTTACCTCCGAATGCAAATGCAAAAGGACCGGATAACCGCTCAGTATATACCATCCTCAACAACGGAAAAATCCCCTTAGAGAGTAATGGATCTAATCCATATAACTATGCAATATTACTGAGCAATTATCGGGGTGACAATGGTTTTGCAAAAGATTTTACCGCCGCGATAACCAAAAAAGATCATACGGGTTTATTGCTGGAAGGCTCCTATCATTTTTCTCATTCTGTAACCTTACATGATGGCACGAGTTCTGTCAATCAAAGTCAATGGAGGTTTATGGAAACTGTACATGGAAGGAATTCTATTTCATTATCTACTTCCGATTTTAGTGCCGGGCATAAGATAATGCTGGTATTCAGTAAGCGATTACAAAGCCTCAGAAAAAAATACCAAACCACGATCTCCTTTTCGTATACAGGTGAATCAGGTTCGGGATTAAGCTATGTTTATAGCAATGGTAGTATGACAAGAGATGATGGAATCAATGGAGGAAATGACCTGATATATATACCTACCGCAAAAGATCTGGACGGAATGATTTTCTTACCTTATACAACAGGAATGCAGGTAGTAACTGCAGAGCAGCAAAAAGGAGCGTTTGAAAAATACATATCACGGGATAGATATCTCAATCAACAAAGAGGCAATTATGTAGAAAGAAATGGAAGCCGAACTCCTTTTACCCATATTGTTGATTTCAAAATAAAACAAGAACTGAATTTTGTGATATCCGGAAAGAAATACCAGGTTCAATTAAGTCTAGATGTATTTAATATCAGCAATCTTATTAACCGTAACTGGGGGCGCAGGTATTACCAGCCAAATGATAATTTTGCCCCTCTTGCTTTTATGGGATATCTGAGTGAGACCCAGCTAATTCCTCAATACCGATTTGATCCAAATCAATTACAGTCTGTTCCCTGGATAGTAAGTAATAGTCTTTCCCCCTCTTTTACTGCAAGATGGATGGCACAAATGGGTATCCGTTTTACTATTTACTGAGTAAGTTTTTATCGGAATTGAAACAAATCAAACTTATTTACCCCAGCCCCATTTCAGAAACTCAGGAAATGCAGAAGCCCAGGTTGACACATCATGCTTTCCCTCTTCCAGTTCTAAATAATGGATATGTTCCTCAGTATACCCTTTTGCTTTTAATTCAACAATCAGGTCCAGGGCATCATCAATAGAATCAATTATTCCGTTTTGATTCCTGTCAGCCGTCTCATCTAATCTGCCACATTCAATAAAAATTTTCAGCCAGGGATAAAAACCACCTTTTCGCACCTGTAAGTGCATTAATTTATCCTGTTCTTCATCATATCCATCCTCATAGCCTTTTCTCCGCCACCATAATGAAGGACTGAACAAACCTACTTTTCCGAATTCACTAGCCTGGTTCCATACAATATCCAAAGCACTTAATGCCCCTAAGGAAAATCCTGCAAATGATTTGTGTTTGAAAGTAGGTGTATTATATTTTTTACGAATAAATGGAATCAATTCATCAAAAATGAATTTGGAATAAAGTCCCGCTTTTGCCCCTCTCCCTTTATAATCAGCCGAATAAGCCGTTCCATATTCCATTCTTCTGTCGTGACCGCAATGAATTCCCACGCATAATAAAGGTTCAATGGAATTAGTGGCGAGTAACTCAGCAAGAATTTCTTCAAAGGGCATTTTTATCAGATCCTGGCCATCATTGATCAATAAAAGACTTAACGGAATCGTATTATCTGATACAAGAGGAAGGTATACATCAACGATCACATGTCTTTCCAGGTATTCTGAGATAAGGGTGATTTGTTCTACGGTTACAGACGAAACTGTATTTGGGGTATTATCGGCCATATTTTCAAAAATAATGTAATGGTAACAATTTATTTGAATAGAAATTTCAAAGAAGGCATATCTGGGATTGGGCTATGGTAAAATCCGCTTCCTGAAAAGAGGGGGGTTAGGTAAAAACGCTTTTTTTATTTCAATTCAGTTTTCTTAAATTGACAGTTAAAAGGCCCCAGGCACTGTTCGTTTTACTCATCAAACACCTATGCATCATGAAAAAGATTGGTATCTTATTTGGCCAGGAAAGAAGTTTTCCACTGGCTTTTGTTGAGAGAATCAACAGCAAAAATATTCCCGGAATTACTGCTGAACCCGTTCGGATTGATAAAGTAATGCAGGGGGAACCCAGCGGTTATGCCGTTATTATTGACAGGATCAGCCAGGATATCCCTTTTTACCGGGCTTATCTTAAAAACGCAGCTTTATGTGGTACGGCAGTAATTAATAACCCTTTTTGGTGGAGTGCTGATGAAAAATTTTTCAATAATTGTCTGGCTACCAAAATTGATGTCCCAGTTCCTAAAACAGTGATTCTTCCTTCCAGGGATTTACCACCGGATACTTCTGATCAGTCATTTAGTAATCTGGCTTACCCACTCGACTGGGAAGGGATATTTCAATATGTTGGCTTCCCTGCTTATATGAAACCTTTTGCAGGTGGCGGTTGGAAGAATGTTTATAAGCTGACCGATATGGATGATTTTTTTGAAAAGCATAGTGAAACCAATCAATTAGTGATGTTGCTGCAGGAAGAGATCATTTTTGAAGAATATTATCGGTGTTATTGTATTGGCGGAAAACATGTTCGAATCATGTCTTATGAACCACGTAACCCGCACCACCTGCGATATGTAGCCGATTTCAAACCTTCAGCTGAAAAACTGAAACTCATGGAAGATATTGTTCTTCGGATCAACAAATATCTTGGTTATGATTTCAATACGGTAGAACTGGCGCTTAGAGATGGTATTCCTTATGCCATTGATTTCTGTAATCCGGCACCGGATGCGGATATCAAAAGCGTTGGGCAGGAAAATTTTGACTGGGTAGTAGAAACCGCTGCCAACTATGCTATCGAAAAAGCACAATCATTGGTAGAAGGTGGAGATAATTTAACCTGGGGTGAGTATATCAAAAGAGGGAGTACCGGCAAGAAATTATATTAAACAGTTAGTGTCTGCTGCTGACAGTCTGGTGGTGATTGAAATAAGCCAACCCATCAGTAATACATGATAAACCAAACCGTATTATGGCAAATCTGAGTTACAAACATTTTACTTTAGGTGTTGAAGAAGAGTATATGGTACTTGACCCGGTTACGAGGGAATTGAAAAGTCATGAGCAAAAGATTGTAGTAGAGGGACAAAAAATCCTGAAAGACAAAGTAAAAGCAGAAATGCACCAGGCGGTTGTGGAAGTGGGTACAGATATTTGCAAGGATATTGAAGAAGCCTATAATGATGTTGCTTCACTGAGAGGCAATATCGCCCAGATCGCGGGTGATCTTGGTTTATGGGTAGGCGCTTCCGGAACCCATCCGTTTAGCCATTGGGAAACCCAACTGATTACGGACCATGTTCGTTATAACCAGATTGTGAATGAGCTACAGGAAGCGGCGCGAAGTAACCTGATTTTTGGATTGCATGTGCATGTAGGCATGGAAGACCGAAAAATGGCCATCCATATCGCGAACACAGCCCGTTATTTTTTACCCCATGTGTATGCACTTAGCACCAATTCTCCTTTTTGGGAGGGACGGGATACGGGGTATAAATCATTCCGTACAAAAATATTTGACAAATTTCCAAGGACAGGGATCCCCGATTATTTTGAAAGTATTGAGGCATATGAAAATTATGTAAACCTGCTTATCAAAACCAATTGTATTGATAATGCGAAAAAGATATGGTGGGATCTTCGGGTGCATCCTTTTTTCAATACGGTTGAATACCGGATTTGTGATGTGCCGATGACCATAAATGAAACAATTACAATCGCTGCGCTTTTTCAGGCAATTACAGCTAAAATTTATAAGCTAAGAAGTCAGAATATGAACTATATGATCTACCAAAGATCATTGATCAATGAGAACAAATGGAGGGCCAGCAGGTATGGAATTGATGGCAGTCTTATTGATTTTGGTAAAGAAACCGAAGTAAATACCCGTTCCCTTATCTACGAATTGCTCGATTTTGTAGATGATGTAGTGGATGAACTGGGTAGTCGCCATATCGTCAATCATGTAGCCCGGATCTTTGAAACGGGTACAGGTGCGGACCGCCAGTTGGCCGTTTTCAGGGAAAAAAATGACCTGATAAGCGTGGTTGACTATATTCATGACCAGTTTCTGGCAATTTAATAACTTAGCCGGGAGATTGAATTGTTAAAGAACCCTAAATAACAGGCAACGAACCTGCTTATTGGGGTATCTAACTATTGGCCAAACCTCTAAAACTACCCTATCTGTGACAGAGTACGAACTCATTGAAGGCTGCATCAGGCAGGATGCCCGTTGCCAGCGCATGCTTTTTGACAGGTATGCAGGCAAGATGATGGGCGTATGCCTAAGGTATGCAAATGACTCAATGGAAGCCGAGGACATGCTCCAGGATGCTTTTATTAAAGTTTTCCAGTATATAGGACAATTTAAGTTTGAGGGGGCTTTTGAGGGTTGGATCCGACGGATTGTTGTAAATACCGCGATTCGCCATCTGGAGAAGAAGAAATTGCATTTTAAGGATATTGATGACAATAGTCAGGATGCACCACAGATTGATCCTCAGGCCTATACACATCTGGGGCAGGATGATCTGATGAAACTGATTAACCAGTTACCGGAAGGCTACCGCATGGTATTTAACCTGAATGCGATTGAAGGATATAGCCATGAAGAAATTGCTGTGATGCTGAATATCCAACCGGGTACCAGCCGCAGTCAATTAGTAAAAGCACGTAAAATGCTGCAATACCAAATCATACAACTGCAAAAAATTGCTGTATAGAATGATCGATAATGAATTTGATAATTTCGTCAACGGTAAACTAAAGGACCATGAGGCACCTGTGCCTGCCGGGCTTTGGGATAAGTTGAAGGATAAGCAATTCGATGATTTTGTTGGCGATTCACTCAAAGACCAAACGGCAGCAGTACCGGATGGGCTTTGGGATAAAATTACAGATGCACAGTTTGATCAGTTTTTAGGCAATACAATAAGTGAGTATACGGCGCCTGTTCCTGATGGACTTTGGGCAAAACTGGCTGATGCCAATTTTGATGCTTCTGTACAAGATAAAATCGGCAATTATATTGCTCCTGTACCCGAAAGTTTATGGGGTAAAGTGGCTGATGCCCAGTTTGATGCTTTTGTAGGTAGTTCCTTAAAAGATTATATAGCACCTGTGCCGGAAGGACTGTGGGAGAAAATTCACCCGGAAGAAAAAGAAGAAAGAAGGATATTTTATTTTCTCAGAATTCCGGCTGCTGCGATATTCATATTTGCCATTCTTATGGGCGGAACGGCTGCTTATATCTGGTTAAAACCACATTTTGATTCTTCTAGAATACCTGCTGTAACTGGCCTGAGTAAAAACCATAATAAACAAGCAATTGATAGCCCAGCTAATACAATAGCACATGACAATCAACCGGAGCCGGTTTCGAATGCAAACACGAATAGTAATCATACTAATTCAACAGTTCCGGGAAAAGATATTTCTACGACTCCTGTTCCCAATGCACCAAATTCTATTGAGAAGAAAAAAGATATCCTGACTTCCAAAGATCAGGTTTCGCATGCACCATTGCCTTTTAATCAGGAAAACCTGCCTGTTGTGAACAATAATCATCTGCCTGCTTCAAAAAAGAACAGACTGGATGGTAGTATTGCTAATAGGAATAATTTACTAAATGGTTCTGGTAATCCGCTTAGTTCCGGCGATCTGGCTATACAACAGCAGCCTGTTCCGCCTATTACTAAAATTGATTCAACTGATGGAGGTAACAATCCCTATATATATATCCCTCCTTATCAGTCAAATTTCTCTGCGATTGCTACGATCCCCTTCCCTGCTTTTACTGGCCTGAGGGATTTTTCCGGAAAAGAACTTACAGATTATAAACATGCCAGTCAGATAAAAAGCAATATTATTTGTCCAAGTAACCGTAATAACCCCAATACCGATTGGTTTGCAGAAGTCTATGCTTCTCCTGATTTTGCCGTGAAAAGTTTTTCTAATGTATCAGCCAGTCAGCAATATCTTCTGAAAAAAGACAGTATTGAAAGTATGCGTGTCGGATTTACTGCCGGTATCAGATTGGTAAAACCGATCAATGAAAATTTTCTGATCAAAACAGGGATACAATATTCACAGATCAACCAGCAATATCTTTATCGTACAGAGAATGAGATCAAAACCACGACGGTTGTAACGGTAAGAACCATTGTACGTGCGCCGGGTGATACGGTTGTGATTGCTGATACCAGTGTATTACAACAGATTGGTTATAAAAACAATATTGCCAAGAACCGTTTTAGAAGTGTTGATGTACCTGTTATTATCGGATATCAGTTTGGGAATGAGGATATCAAATTTGGCATCAATGCAGGTGTCATATTCAATCTTAGTTCCTGGTACCAGGGAGTAATCTTGGATACCTCACTTGCCATTGTACCGCTTACGAAGAGTAATAATATGGTGTACAAAACAAATATCGGGATGGGTTTATATGCAGGATTTAGTATAACCAAGCAATTGAGTGAAGACCTGCATATTTTCTTTGAACCTTATTTCCGTTATAATCTATCGAATATGACCAGTAATCAATCACCTTATAACCAGAAATTTAGTGTTGGCGGATTGTCGATCGGGTTACGGTTTAATTTAAACAAGCAATAGCAGGCAACAAACTTAGAATAGATGGTATCTAATATGCGAGTGTAATTTTTATGAAAAAAACAGTATTCATCATCGGGTCATCATTACTTCTTCTCTTTACTGCCTGCCAGAAAGAGATGTCAACTAATGATATTACCATTTACCCTGGTAATCCCTTGAATGATACGATTTGGACAAGAACCACACCTTCCAATGGCTCTGTAAATGATCTGGTAAATTATTTTCTCCCACAGGTAATTATCGATTCTTTTGATGCATCCAAATCAGATGTTACTTTAAGTTATGGCGATAGCCTATCCATCAGTTTCCCGGCAGGTTCCTGTGTTGGAACTTCTGCTAATGGTGGTACACCGGGGGTTCCCAGCGGTAAAGTGCAATTACAGATATTACGACTCAAAACAAAAGGAGATTATATCAAGACATTCCGGCCTACTACCAGCAATGGGTATTTACTGGAAGCTGCCGGTGGATTTTTTATCAGGATTCTCTCAGAGGAAGGAAAAGAATTGGCACTGGCACCGGGTGCAACTGTCAAGTTATCTTTTAGTGATATTGATCCTGTTAAACCCAATATGCAGGCATTTTATGGAAAGGAAACATACCCGCTCCCTGCCAATAGTGTTATTGATACTGGTTTTACCTGGATGCGGGATACAGATACGAGTTGGCTGAGTACTTTTCAAAGACCGTCTACAATTTCCGGCAATGCCATCATTAATGGGTATACGATCAATGTCAAAAATCTTCGTTGGGTAGCTGCGGAAAGATATATTGACAGTACTGCTAAAAAAGCAAAGATTTTCGCGATTCTTCCACCCAATTTCACCAATAAGAATACCGCTGTATTTGCCGTATTCATGAATCAGAAAACCATCGTAAACTTGACACCTGAATTCTCTTCCAGATCCTTCACTGCTAATAATATTCCAATAGGCAGTAAGATCCGTTTAATCACGGTTTCTAAAATCGGGGATGATTTTTATATGGGTACAAAAGATATTAATGATTTGGGGACGAATACAATTTTCTCTATTTCTCCTGATAAAATGGGAGTCACGGGTATTCTTACCTATTTAAACAGCTTATAAATAGTTCAATTTTGAACGCTTACCGGGGGGTATGCTATAAGGGTTGCGAGAGCAGCCCTTATTTAGTTTAGGGTTAGGGTTTTAGGGTTTAGGGTTGTTGGGGGTTTACAGTTGGGAGTTGTTGGGGTTGTTAGGGAGTTTTGAAATCGAAGAGGGTGGCGGTGAAGAGGGCTCTTTCACGCTTTTTGAAGATGACGTCCCAGTCGCCTCTGTAGCGGAGGATTTTGGGAACAATCAGGCCATTAAAACGGGTCATTTCTACTTCCATACTTACTTCAAAATCATATACCCCTGCTTTATAGCTGAGTGAGTAATTACGGGCCAATACTTCAAGGGTTTTCATATCAAACCAGGTGACCATCTGATCCATCACTATCCGGCTGTTTTTTAGGAAACCGAGGTCTTCTTTTGGCGCGATGGTAAATACATAACATAGCACTCCGTGTAATTCCTGCACATCTAATCGGTAATCATACAATTTATGGGCGCTTTCATCATACAGATCCAGTTTTTCACCAATCAGAGGAATTCCTTTTATTTTTTTGCCTGGATTAAAGAACAACATTTTCAATTGCTCTTTGCGCTTTTCCATTCCGCTTTTATCATTGGTTGTCAGGTTTCTTCCTTTGACAATATTGTTTTCGCCACATATTTTGCCTTTGGTAAAAAAGAGTCCTGCATATAGTTCCGGCGTCATATAATTGAACTTGCCATCGCTATCATAAAAATCACCAATAATTTTTTCTTCCAGTACATCCATTGTGCGGCAATCCCCTATTCTATTCTGTCTGGTTTTGCTGAACAAAGAAGCTTTTACACCGCCTTTTTTATCCAGCATTTTAATGTCATTATAGGAACTGAATCCAATTACGTGAAGATTGCGAAATGCTTTGTAGAAAGTAGTGTCTTCTTTTATTTGGGATAATAATTTCTTGTAATCGAAATTATTACGAACCACCACTTCGCTTAAAGTAAAACGATGTTCATCAATTATTACAGAACTATCCTGCGCCGTAGCCAATTTTGCAAAGAATAAAAGCAGGATCAGGTAGTATCTCATTGTTTGGGGAATATCATTTTATAATCCACTTTTATCTTTCCTTTACTAATATCGTTGAGTTTACCCTGCAATAATTTCTTGCGAAGCGGCTTCAGGTAATCGATGAATAATTTCCCTTCGATATGATCATATTCATGTAAAAAAACGCGTGCAGTAATGCCATTGAAAGTAGCTGTATGGGGTTGAAAATTTTCATCTACATAAGAAACCTTTACTGTATCAAACCGATTAATATCTTCCCTTATTTTGGGTATGCTTAAGCATCCTTCATTATAGATCCATTCTTTCCCTTCAAGGGAAATGATATGTGCATTGATAAATACCTGTTTAATACCAGGCGCATCGGGATATAACCCTTTTTCATCTTCTTCGAGGTTATCAAATATCTGTGTACTGTCAATTACAAACAGTCTAATATCCTTATTTACCTGAGGAGCTGCCAATCCTACACCATTACTCTCATACATGGTTTCCCACATATCGGCGATAAGTGTCTGTAATTCCGGATAATCGGGCGTAATATCCTTACTAACTTTTCTGAGAACGGCTGCACCGTATGCCACTATTGGAAATATCATCTTGCAAACTATATTTTGGTAAATGGCTGCAAAAATACCGGAAAATGAGCAACCCGCAAATCGGGGTTATTGTTTAGAGGCAAGATATTCCTGTAACATAATGGTAGCTGCGACCTGGTCGATATTGCCTTTCACCTGCCTATCCTTTTTCTTCATCCCCATTTCAACCATTGCCCTTGAAGCCATTTTTGAGGTAAACCGTTCATCAACGGTTTGTATCGGTATCTCTGGAAATTCCTTTTTTAACCGAATAATTGCTGCTTTTACTAAGGGGGTGGCATGTGTGGCAGAATCGTCCAGATTAAGGGGCTCTCCTATTAAAATCAATTCTACCTGCTCTGATTGAAAATATTTTTTCAGAAAAGGAATTAACTCTTTTGTTTCTATAGTGGTTAAAGCGGTTGCAATAATCTGCAAGGGATCGGTTACCGCCAATCCGGTTCTTTTTCCACCATAATCGATGCAGATAACGCGGGGCATTGTAATTAACAATTAATAATTAACAATTAATAATTAACA
>CAIYKV010000148.1 GCA_903926855.1 uncultured Bacteroidota bacterium
ATTCTTCTTAAAATGGTTTCATGTAATTTGATCTGGCTAAAATCTATAGTATGGTTTTGATTGGGGTCAGTTGGCCCACCTAATCCAAAAATATCTGAAGGATAGGAGATGTATCTGTTGTCTGATATAAAATTATAACCCCCGCCCTTTGACCATATATCAGCGTATAAGGGAAATATGATTTGATTGTACTGTGAGTAGGTTACACTTGTTGAAATAGTTGAAATCTTTGCATCCGGACCCTTATCAGTATAATACCCAATATTTGCGCTGATTAGGCCGGCAAAACCTGTTTGCAAAGTATACCCTGCAGCAGGCAATACGGTTAAAAAATATTTTTGATTTTTGGACTTTGCAATTAGGGAATCATTTTTGGCGCTGTTTCTTTTTCTGCTAAACAAATCTTTCAAATCTTTTTCAGCAACAATGGAATCCTTTTTTTTCGAAATAATTTGTGACGAGTCACTTTGTGAAAATGAGTTAATACAAATAAAAAGAAACATTATCAATAAAGACCTTGCCAAAATATTCATAACAGGAGCTTTTAAGCAAATTAGTTTTTTTTGTGATATAAGACAGGAATAATTGCCTGATAAGCTAATTTATAACTATCTGATTCTTATAGCCACTATGTAATTTTATCATTAACTCTGCTTTTTACGACCTAAATTAGGAATTGGATATAGATAACTTAATTGCGAGACGGTAATGTTACCCGGAATATTTACATTGTAGTAATCTAAAATAGATAGAATGACCCAAAAAATATCATTTCAACGAAGCGCGAATAAAATAAGCATTATGATACTTATTTTATTGATATTCAATAGCTTAACTAATTTTGGATATTCTCAAACTACTACTATTATCTTAATCCGTCACGCTGAGAAAGATACAACTGCACCTGGTTCCACCATGATGAAAGCAGACCCGCCTTTATCCGTCGCTGGAAAGCGAAGAGCTGAGAGACTCCCTGATATATTGAAGGATTATCAGCCGGATAGTATCTATACAACTAATTATGTAAGAACAAAATCTACTGTTGAGCCCCTGGCCCAAAAGTATCATCTACCCCCCATTCTGTATGATCCCAAAGACCTAGGCTCACTTGCCGAAAAGCTAATTCATTTAAATGGCAAAACAGTCGTTGTTGCTGGTCATTCCAATACAACACCTATGCTCGTGAACCTGATACTGAAAGAAAATAAATACGCTAACCTGGAAGATTCTGTATACAACCAGTTTTGGATAATTACCATCGCCAACGGTAAATTGACAGATAAAGTAATCAGTTATTAGGGAATGAATTATTCTGAAGTAATCGATACGGCCTTACTGTAAGGTCCATACAGGAAATCAGGTTCCGATACATAATAACGTTTATCCGTTCTTCTTGAGCGAAATACATATACATGTCTGAAGGCATTCAACCCCATATCCTGTAGATTGTCTACATAAAGACCCTCATCAAATATATAAAACCCCAATCCCCGGCTTCTCCTTACAAAAACACAGGGTTTAGTACTCACCACTTCTACTCCATGTTCTACATTTAGCGGGGTTTTACCATAGTCAGGAAGTAACAAATAAACACCCGGGTCAAACAAAAATATCATCACATCCCCATTTTCGAGGGTTATGGTATTGAATTCATTTGTTGCAAAAAAATACATGGATGGCTTATAATAGAACCAGAAACTGCCCCCTTCGGCCTTAGTCCATTTGATATCATCACCAGATATTTTAGTCATATCCGGGTGGGCTGCATTCTTTTGCTTAACACTATCTTTAGGTTGCCCAAAAGCAAGTACCGGAAATACCCATAAAACCAATAGCTTTTTCATACAATATGGGTTTTTGTTAGACTAAAACTAGCACCATTTCTGACTTTTTGCTACGAAAATCTCCCATTTATGATGAATGGGCGAACAGGGATTGATGAGGAATAATAAGTAATGGCCGATTATCATTTGCCCCCATTCCCCCTTACCTTTGCGGCCGTTATGAAGTTCGAGAAAGAAATCAACAGGCGTAAAACATTCGCTATTATATCCCACCCGGATGCCGGTAAAACCACTTTAACGGAGAAACTGCTCTTATTTGGGGGTGCCATTCAAGTGGCAGGCGCTGTAAAAAGCAATAAAATCAAGAAACATGCTACCAGCGATTTTATGGAAATTGAGCGGCAGAGAGGAATTTCTGTAGCTACTTCCGTTATGACTTTTGAGTATCAGGATACCCTCATTAATTTATTGGATACTCCCGGTCACAAGGATTTTGCTGAAGATACTTATCGAACCCTAACCGCTGTTGACAGCGTAATATTGGTGATTGACAGCGTAAATGGAGTTGAGGCACAAACCAGGCGTTTAATGGAAGTATGTCGTATGCGAGATACTCCTGTAATCGTATTTATCAACAAAATGGACCGGGACGGAAAAAACCGGTTCGATTTGCTGGAAGAGATTGAAAATGAACTGAAAATATCTTTACACCCCATGACCTGGCCCATCAATAGTGGTAAGGAATTTAAAGGGGTATATAACCTGGATAATAAAAGCCTTCGGTTATTTACCGCCAGCACAAAAGCAGAAGAAGAGGATACCATCGCTATCAGCGAGCTGAATGATTCTCTGCTGGATGCCAAAGTAGGTGAAAGAGATGCCGCTCAATTGCGGGAAGATGTGGAACTGATTGATGGTGTTTATGGAGAACTGAATGCCAATGATTATTTGAATGGAAAGATAGCCCCTGTATTCTTTGGTAGTGCGGTGAACAATTTTGGCGTAAAAGAAATGCTGGATACATTCATCCGGATAGCCCCGGTGCCAAGAGACAGAGAAACCTCAACCAGAACTGTTGGGGTGGGAGAGGACAAATTCAGCGGATTTATTTTTAAGATCCATGCTAACCTCGATCCCAAACATCGTGATCGGATCGCGTTTATGCGGGTTTGCAGCGGGAAATTTGAGCGTAACAAATATTTTCATCATGTACGTCTGGATAAGGATATGCGCTTTAGTAATCCCTACAGTTTTATGGCCCGCAGCAAGGATATTATAGAAGATGCCTATGCAGGTGATGTAGTCGGTTTATTTGATACGGGTAATTTTAAGATTGGTGATACCCTTACAGAAGGAGAGGATTTTTATTTTATAGGCATCCCAACTTTCTCTCCCGAAATATTCAAAGAATTGGTGAACAAAGACCCGATGAAAACAAAACAGCTTGAAAAAGGGATCAGCCAGTTAACAGATGAAGGGGTAGCGCAATTGTTTACCCAGTTTGGGGGTAACAAAAAGATTATTGGTTGTGTAGGTGAATTGCAATTTGAAGTAATACAATATCGCTTATTACAGGAATATGGAGCAGCCTGCGAATTCAGGTCACTTCCTTTCTATAAAGCCTGTTGGCTAACCAGCAAAGACGAGAAAAAACTGGAAGAGTTTCTTCGGTTCAAACAACAGAATTCTGCCGAAGACAAAGATGGTCACCCGGTTTACCTTGCGCAGAGTGAATGGTTTTTAAATACTGAAATCACGAATAACCCGGATATTCATTTTCATTTTTCGAGCGAGATTCATAAATAGTTGCAAAAAAGGGATTACGATATTATCATTGTTGGAGCAGGACCTATCGGCCTTGCCTGTGCTTTGGAAGCAACAGCCAAAGGGCTTAGCTATCTAATTATCGAGAAAGGAACCCTGGTCAATTCGCTTTACCATTACCCGGATAATATGACTTTCTTTTCCACATCGGAAAGACTGGAAATAGGGGGCATTCCTTTTGTAAGCAATCTCGCTAAGCCAACCAGAAATGAGGCATTGGAATATTACAGAAGGGTAGCGGTATCGGCTTCTTTACAAATTCATCTGTTTGAAGAAGTGATGGAAATGAACAGGAAAGATCATCTTTTTATCATTACTACAACCAGGCAGATATATAAAGCCACCAATATCATTATTGCATCCGGGTTTTATGGAATTCCTTTTCTGCTCAATATACCCGGAGAGAACCTGCCTAAAGTAACACACTATTATAAGGATCCCCATTTTTATGCATTTCAAAAAGTGGTGGTGATTGGTGCCAATAATTCTGCCGTAGATGCTGCATTGGAAACCTGGCGTAAAGGTGCTGAGGTAACCATGGTAATTAAAACGGGTGAAATTGGGGAGAGGGTGAAATATTGGGTAAGACCTGATATCATTAATAGAATCAAAGAAGGTGCCATCAAAGCCTATTTTCATTCATCTGTTACCGAAATAAAAGAGCATGAAATAGTGGTGCAGACACCGGAGGGAAGCATCTTATTACCAAATGATCGGGTGATTGCCATGACGGGATACCAGCCTGATCTGGATTTTCTTCAAAAAGCAGGGGTTCATTTATCGGAGGACGAAATCAGAAAACCTGTGTATAATTCAGATACACATGAAACCAATATCAAGGGACTGTACCTGGCCGGAGTCATTTGTGGTGGAATGGACACACATAGCCTGTTTATAGAAAATTCAAGAGAACATGCCAGTAAAATACTCTCACATATTGCTTCAAATAAGGGGTTAGAAAGATGATTTTATTTGAAACGGAAAGATTATATGTTCGGAGGTATCGGTCGGATGATGAAGAATCTTTTTTTAGAATCAATGGGGATGAAGAAGTTGTTCGCTTTATCAGACCGGTAAAAAGCAGAACAGAAAGTAATGCGTTTCTTCACGAAAATATCAAGGTATACAAGGAAGGATCGGTTATTGGACGGTTTGCAGCATGCGAAAAAAGAACGGATAAACTGATAGGTACTTTTTCATTTTTGTATTTATCAGGAGAAACCGATTTTCATCTTGGGTATGCTTTATTACGGGAAGAATGGGGAAAAGGATATGCGACCGAATTAACCAAACAGGGAATTGCCTATTTTTTTGAGAAAACAGCTCATGGTGGCGTGTATGCAATCACTGCAACGGAAAATAGTGCTTCTCAGAACGTTTTACTGAAGTCGGGATTTATAAAAAAAGAACCCACAGAAAATTACGGCAAAGCAATCGACCTGTTTTATAAGGAAAGAAACCCCAAAGTGTAAGGAATATTTCCCTCTAAAAGGATAATCAAAGCTTATTTGTATTTTTACAACTTACTATGAAATCAAAAACGCTTAAAAAGGATAAGGTGAATATCATTACACTGGGTTGCAGTAAAAACCTGGTGGATAGTGAGGTGCTGAGCGGTCAGTTGGCAGCGAATGATATTCAGGTGGTGCATGAGAACACAAAACTCGATCATAATATCTCCGTGGTAAATACCTGTGGTTTTATTGATAAGGCAAAAGAAGAAAGTATCAACACAATTCTGGATCAACTGGAATTAAAACGCAGGGGAAAACTGGATAAAGTATATGTTACGGGTTGCCTGAGTGAAAGATATCGTGCCGATCTGGAATTGGAAATGCCCGAAGTAGATGCATGGTTTGGTACACTGGAACTGCCATTGATACTAAAACAGTTTGATGCTGATTACAAGACTGAATTATTGGGAGAAAGATTATTGAGTACCCCCAAACACTATGCCTACCTTAAAATCAGTGAAGGTTGTAATCGTACCTGTTCCTTTTGTGCCATCCCTTTGATGAGAGGTACACATATCAGCAAACCAATAGAAGAACTGGTTACAGAAGCAGAGGGCCTGGTTAGAAAAGGGGTGAAAGAAATCATGCTGATTGCACAGGAACTAACCTATTACGGACTGGATATCTATAAAAAAAGAGAACTACCAAAATTATTGCATGCGTTGGCAGATGTGAAAGGTATTGAGTGGATTCGATTGCATTATGCCTATCCCAGTAAGTTTCCATTAGAGATATTGGATGTTATGCGCGAAAGGGATAATATTTGTAAATACCTGGATATGCCTCTTCAGCATGCCAGTGATAATATGCTAAAAGCCATGCGCAGGAATATTACCCGCGCAGAAATGACTGAATTAATTCATTCGATCAGAGAAAAGGTCCCAGGTATTTGCCTGCGAACAACCTTAATTGCAGGCTTTCCGGGTGAAACGGAGAAAGATGTGGAAGAACTAAAAGAATTTTTATTGGAGCACCGTTTTGACAGGGTGGGGATTTTCAATTATAGTCACGAAGAAAATACATCAGCCTACGACCTGGTAGACGATGTGCCTGCGGAAGAAAAAGCCCTTCGCGCCCAGGAAATTATGGAAGTACAGCAGGAAATCAGCTACGAAAAAAACCAGGAAAAGATTGGCAAAATTTTTAAAGTGCTCATCGACAAAAAAGAAGCAGGCAGATACCTTGGTCGCACAGAATTTGACAGTGTGGAAGTAGACAATGAAGTGGTTATCCACTCCACTAAAAAACTACCCATCGGAGAATTCGTTAACGTCCGCATCACCAAAGCCTATGATTACGATTTGGAAGGAGAGGTTGTACTTGAAATAAAATAAGAAAAAACAATAATTCAAAGAATATATTATTCTTCTTAAAAGCCAAAAGCCAAAAGCCAAATTTGCATCACCCATAAATAAAACCTATGCCCATCGAATGGAAAGGAGTAATTCCTGCACTCACTACTAAGTTTACAGCAGATGACAAACTCGATCTGCCTCTGTTTGAAAAGAACCTGCAATTTCAGCTTGATGCCGGGATAAATGGTATTGTACTGGGAGGTACTTTAGGAGAAGCCAGTGTATTAACAACCGGTGAAAAAGAAACACTGGTAAAATTTGCTATTAATAAAGTGGCAGGGAAAGTGCCCGTGATCCTGAATATCGCAGAAGGAAGTACTGCTGAAGCTTTGAACCAGGCTTCTTTGGCAGCTAAATGGGGGGCAGATGGTTTGATGATATTACCGCCAATGCGGTACAAAAGTGATCATAGGGAAACGGTCACTTATTTTACTACTGTGGCACAATCAACAGATTTGCCCATAATGATTTATAATAACCCCGTTGATTATAAAATTGAAGTAACCCTGGATATGTTTGCTGAATTAGCAAATTATCCTACCATACAAGCCATTAAAGAATCCACACGAGATGTTACGAATGTTACCCGACTGATTAATCGTTTCGGAGATCGCTTCGCCATACTTTGCGGGGTTGATCCACTGGCGATGGAAGAATTGCTGCTGGGTGCCCATGGATGGGTGGCTGGTCTGGTATGTGCTTTTCCCAGAGAAACGGTAGCTATCTATCGTTTGGTAAAAGCTGGGCATATTGCTGAAGCAACCGCTATTTATCGTTGGTTTATGCCTTTGTTGGAATTAGATATTCATCCCAAACTGGTACAATATATTAAACTAGCCGAAAAAAAGGCCGGTATTGGATCTGAGGAAGTAAGAGGCCCACGTTTAACCTTGGTGGGTGAAGAGAGAACACGCATTCTAAAAGTGATTGATGATGGGATTGCGACAAGACCTGTATTACCGGAATATTTACATTTAAAGGATTAATAAAGCCTACATGAATAAGGATATAGCAGAGTTGCATATTGTAATGTATCAATCGGGAAAAGCGTTCGCCGCCTATTGTAAAACCAGTCCTGAGCAAAAAGCCCATTTCCTGGAAACGATCGCTTCTAATATAGAAGGATTGGGAGATTTACTAATTGCCAAAGCAGCAGAAGAAACCCATCTGCCAGTTGCAAGATTAGCGGGTGAGAGAGGCAGAACAACTATGCAACTTCGCATGTTTGCACAAATGCTTCGGGAAGGAAGCTGGGTACAGGCATCTGTGGATACCGCTATTCCGGATAAAACACCTGCTAAACCGGATATCCGGAAAATGTTATATCCATTAGGACCCGTAGTGGTATTTGGGGCCAGTAATTTTCCGTTTGCTTATTCTACTGCTGGTGGGGATACAGCCAGTGCACTCGCTGCCGGTTGTCCGGTAGTCGTAAAAGCCCACCCTGCACACCTGCAAACATCCTGCATGGTAGCTGAAGCAATCACACAAGCTATTCGTTCATCCGAAATGCCGGAACATATATTTCAACATGTAACGCATACTGATTTTGAATCTGGTAAAATATTGGTACAACATGCTGTAACTGCTGCCGTAGGGTTTACCGGCTCTTATTCAGGCGGAAGGGCATTGTATGATTATGCAGCAGCAAGAAAAAATCCGATCCCTGTTTTTTCTGAAATGGGTAGTATTAACCCGGTAATTCTTTTACCCGATACTTTACAACACAATGCAGAAAGTATTGCAAAACAATATGCAGGATCTATTACATTGGGCATGGGGCAGTTTTGTACCAACCCGGGTTTATTAATAGCCATTGAAGGAGGGGGACTTGAACATTTTATAGAGAAATTGGGAAATGAAATTGCTGCGGTTGCTCCCGCTCAAATGTTACATCCCGGTATTCATAAAGCCTACTTCACTAAAATGCAACTGGCACTGGCAGAAAAAGGGGTGGACCTGCTATCTCAGTCCACTATTTTACCTTCAGGAATAGAGGCACAGCCAGCGATTGCGATAACAAAAGCAGCTAATTTTTTGCAAAACCCATTACTCCAGGAAGAAGTGTTTGGCCCTTATTCCTTACTGGTAACCTGTAAGGATAAGGAAGAGTTAATTGCTGTTTGGACATCTGTAACGGGTCAGTTAACCACAACCCTTATGGGCACGGATTCGGATTTTACGAATTTTTCTTCATTACTGGATATTGCCCCATCCATTGCGGGAAGGATACTCATCAATGGGGTTCCTACAGGTGTGGAGGTTTGTCCTAGTATGGTTCATGGTGGCCCTTTCCCAGCCAGTACGGATAGTCGTTTTACGGCAGTAGGTATTGAAGCAGTCAAAAGATGGGTTCGCCCGGTAGCTTATCAGAATTTTCCAGATGAATTATTACCGGAAGCTTTGAAAAATGGTAACCCATTGCATATATGGCGAATGATCAATAATGAATGGACAAAAGACTAAGAGTAGGCTAATAGTTTTTTGTCATAATGTTGATAGAAATAATTAGTTGATAATTATTCTGCAGAAGCACTAATAGTATCTTTTTCAAGAAACAAGAAATAAAAGCTGGCGATAGTAGACAGGATAAGGTATCCGATGATCATAGAATTGGAGCCCGGAACCCATTTCGATAATCCGAACCAATCGCCATTCGCAATTAAAAAATAAACTACAACCCCATTTTTTGCCAATTCCCAGAACCAGGCAAATCGGTTTTTATCCATCAACTCAGTATAAGCATACACGAATAAAAATACATAGGCACCATAGTAAAAAATGCCAGGACTTTTTATCTCTGAAATATTGCCAAAGAGGTAACTGACCATTACCAGTAAAACAATGGTTTGTATCCAGGCCCATATCATAAAAAAATTACTCCCCTTTGTATTGTATTTCTCGAAATGATATACATCCTCGATTTTATAAACTGGATATTTTTCAGCAACATCGGCGGGTCTCCAGCCGGTGGGCATAAGCCAGATGCGAAATTTATCTCTTATATTTTTTGTTTTCCAGGCATCTTTTACCAGTAGCCCAAAATGAATAAAATTAATTTTTATCGGGTTCCACGTATGAACGGGACGGGTAATTCCATATACAGGAGTAATCTCCGGCAGCTCTTCCTGAAAAGTGCCAAACCATTTGTCCCAAAAAATAAAAATCTGTCCATAATTCTTATCAATATATTCCTTATTGATAGCATGATGCACCCGGTGATGCGATGGGGTAACCATAAATTTTTCCAGAAACCCCATTCGATTTATATGTTGGGTATGATACCAGAATTGAGCAAATAAATGCAGTGGAGCAACTACATAAATAATTTGGGCAGGCACGCCAAATAAAGCTGCCGGTAGAAGAAAAATGGTAAATACCCTGAAAATGGTAGAAACACTTTGCCTTAAGGCACAAGCCAGATTATATTCTTCACTGCTATGGTGTATGATATGGCTGTTCCAGAAAAAATTATATTCATGATCAATTCTATGGGTAAGGTAACCGGTAAGGTCCAGCGCCAGAAAAGCAATCATATATAACCATATGGATGATTGAATATGCGTAAGCGCTAAATGATTAACCATCCAGTCGTAGCTCAGTAATGTGATACTTAATCCCAATACATCTTTGGTTGCATTGGTTACACCAGAACTCAAGCTGGAGATCATATCCAGGTTCCTGACAGTATCCTTACCTTTGCGCCAGCCATACCACTTTTCTATCAATATCAGCACAAGAAATGCTGGCATGGCAATCAGTAATATTTTTCCATAGGTTTCCATATTGCAATCAGAGAGGTTCTGAAACAAATGTAATAGGATTCATTGATTTTTGAATAAAGTTTATCCATTCTATGCTTACAAGCCCAATTCCTTTCACAAAACAGGGATCCACCAGTTTACAGGGTCATGTTTTTCATTGTATTGACGCACATACCTGCGGTAACCCGGTAAGGGTGGTAGCTTCGGGTGGACCTGCCCTGGAAGGCAAAAATATGAGTGAAAAAAGACAACATTTTCTTCAGGAATATGATTGGATCAGAAAGGGACTCATGTTTGAACCTCGAGGGCATGATATGATGAGTGGAAGCATACTTTACCCACCTCATGATCCTGAAAACGATGTGGCAGTTCTGTTTATCGAAACCAGTGGTTGTCTTCCTATGTGCGGGCATGGTACGATTGGAACCATCACAATTGCCATAGAAGAGGGACTGATCAAACCAATAACACCCGGTATTGTTCGTATGGAAGCCCCGGCAGGTTTGGTAAATATCAGCTATCGCCAGGAGGGTACTAAAGTAACCGCTGTAAAATTAACGAATGTACCCGCCTATCTTGCTGCAACCGGCATCAGTGTGGAATGTCCGGATTTAGGCGAATTGGAACTGGATGTTGCCTATGGCGGAAATTTTTATGCCATAGTAGATCGGCAGAAAAATTTTGCTGGACTGGAACAGTATACTGCTGGTCAATTGGTTGCATGGGCGAGGGTGCTGAGAAACCAGATTAATGAGAAATATGAATTCGTACACCCTGATGACCCTACCATCAATGGCTGTTCGCATATTTTGTGGACGGGACAAGTGATGGATCCATCATCTACGGCCAGGAATGCTGTATTTTATGGAGATAAAGCCATTGATCGATCACCCTGCGGAACAGGTACGTCTGCAAGAATGGCCCAATGGTTTACCAAAGGAAAATTAAAAGAAGGTGAGCCGTTTATTCATGAAAGTATTATTGGCTCTAAGTTTACGGGGAAAGTGGAAAAACTAACTTCAGTAGGAGGGAAACCGGCCATTATTCCGAGCGTGGAGGGGTGGGCAAGAATTTACGGGCACAATACCATTTCGATTAATCCGGATGACGATCCGTACGCTTATGGATTTCAAGTGATATAGTAAGTGGTTTTCAACACGCATAGCCAAATAAATTATTGTTGATAAATTCTATTGAGCGTTTATTTCATTGAGAAATGATCATAGTTTTTCCGAATTTTGAATAATAAAACAGATTCATGAAAGTAGTTGTAATTGGTGGTGGAATTATCGGGTTAAGCAGTGCTTATTATTTACACCAGTCAGGGCACGAAGTAACCGTTATCGATAAAACGGAAATGCTCGACAATTGTTCTTATGGGAATGCCGGGTATGTATGTCCCAGCCATTTTGTTCCACTGGCAACACCGGGTATCGTGAAGCAAGGCCTTAAATGGATGTGGAATTCCAGAAGTCCTTTTTATGTTCAGCCAAGATTCGATATGGCTTTGATCGACTGGGGATTGAAATTTATGAAAAGTGCTAACCAGAAAAATGTGGAAGAAGCGGCTGTGCCACTTCGTGATATTGCTTTGTTAAGTAAAAAAATGTATGAAGAATGGACAAGATTACCACAATTCGCTTTTGCTTATGAGCAAAAAGGGTTGCTGGAAATATTTCAAACACCCAAAGGAGCAGAACATGCTCATCATGTTGTAGAACATGCGCATGCATTAGGACTAACCGATACAGTATTGCTTGATGAAGCCGCATTACAAAAGCTCGAACCCCAAACAAAGATAAATGCCATAGGCGCCATTCATTTTGCCTGTGATGCGCATCTCTATCCAAATAAATTAATGAAACAATTGATTGCCGATCTGGAACAAAAAGGGGTGCAGATAAAAAGAAAAGAAGAAGTAAAAAGCTTTGAGCATGAGAAGGGCAAAATAGCCAGGGTGATTACCGATAAACAAATATATGAGTCGGATTCTGTGGTGCTGGCAACCGGTTCCTGGAGTCGTGAATTGGCTGCCCAAGTCAAAGTAAAAATACCTTTGATGCCAGGGCGAGGTTATTCCGTAACCCTTGAAGATTCTCCCTATAAGATCAACCATCCTGCTGTATTAATTGAAGGTAGAGCTGCCCTTTCACCTATGGATGGCAATAAAATTCGTTTTGGCGGAACTATGGAGATCACTTCAACCAATACTCCACCCAGAATGAACAGGGTAGAGGGATTATTAAAAGCAGTAGAGCGGTTTTTCCCTGAATTTACCATCCCGTTTCCCTCTCAGGATAAAATCTGGTATGGATTTCGCCCATGCTCCGCTGATGGATTACCCTATATTGGACGAACCGCTAACTGGAAAAATCTGGTGATTGCAACAGGTCATGCCATGGTAGGTTTAAGTTTGGGTGCCGGAACAGGGAAATTGGTTAGTGAAATTGTAAATGAGGAAAAAACCAGTATGGATATAGCTGCATTTAATCCAGGCAGGTTTGATTAGTATCCCTTTTACAGTTAGTTTTAATGGCTTACAACAAAATCATTGATTTTTTGTATCAGATCTGGCTTAACTGCCTGGATGATTAAAATGGATAAACGGTGTTACGGGTATCCAGTAAATTGTATTTTTACTGCCAATTATGGATCAGACAGCCAATTATTTACCTTACGAAAGCACCGGTTATTTTACTAAGATCGTTTCAGATTATTTGGCACAATCACCCTTGTTGAAACCATTTTACCAGCATTCCCCTACTATTGAGGGTATTGCTGATTCCATTAAAGCACGACAGGCATTTCAAACACCCAGATCCCTGTTGGTGGATGTGTTAAACGAGCAGTATACGGGTATTCCACAAACAGATAAGCTAAAAGTCAATATCCAATCATTAGCTGATTCCGGAACTTTTACCATTACTACCGCTCACCAACCGAATATTTTTACGGGCCCCCTTTATTTTATCTATAAAATAATTCATGCCATCAAACTGGCCGAAGAACTGGTTGCCCAATGGCCACAATATAAATTTGTACCCGTTTATTATATGGGTAGTGAGGATGCTGATCTTGAAGAACTGGGTTTTGTAAATGTTGGCGGACAAAAACTGGTTTGGGAAACCAAACAAACAGGTGCTGTTGGGAGAATGAAAGTAGATAAGGGTTTACAAAAAATAATACATGCTATTCATGGCCAGGCCGGGGTTTTGCCTTTTGGAAATTCGCTTCATGAATTATTCAGCCAATGTTATACTGAGGGCAAAACCATTCAACAAGCTACATTAGAATTGGTAAATGCATTGTTTGGCGAATTCGGACTACTGGTTTTGATTCCGGATAATGCAAAGCTCAAAACTGCATTTCATTCAGTTGTAGTGAAAGAGTTGACTGAAGGTTTTTCACATAAAGTGGTTGCTAAAACCATTGAAGCGCTCGGACAACACTATAAAGTACAGGCAGGTGGCAGAGAGATCAATTTGTTTTACTTGAAAGATGATAAAAGGGAAAGAATTGAAAGGAATGGGGATGGGGAGGGGTATAGTGTACATGGCATCAATTTGCATTTTTCCAAAGATGAGATGCTGAAGGAACTGGAACAATATCCAGAGCGATTCAGTGCCAATGTAATTCTCAGGGGAGCTTTTCAGGAATTGGTATTACCCAATATTGTATTTATTGGAGGAGGGGGGGAATTGGCCTACTGGCTTGAATTAAAGAATGTGTTTGCAGAAATCGGCATCCCTTATCCAGTTTTGCTATTACGTAATTCCTTTTTACTCATGAAAGAAACACAGTCTACTAACTTAGCAAAACTGGGATTTACGGAAGCAGATTTATTCGAAAATGCATTTGACCTGCTTACTATTCTGGTGAAAAGAGAATCAGATAACCAATTAAACCTTTCTACCGAATTAGCAGAAGCAAAAGCCTATTATACAAAAATTCAACAGATCACAGATAAAGTAGATACTAGTCTATCCGAGCATACAATGGCCCTTGAGAAAAAAGCTTTGAAAAAGCTGGAAGCGCTAGAGAAAAAAATCCTGAAAGCAGAACGATTGAAATACCAGGTGCAACAAAAACAAATAGAGAAAATCAAACAAGACCTGTTTCCTCATAACAGTCTTCAGGAAAGAGTGGATAATTTCTCACTTTATTATGCGCAATATGGTAATGACTGGTTACAGATGATTTATCAGGTATCCAAAGGCCTCAATGGCGGATTTGGTATCATTACAGTAGCATCTAACTAAATTCCTTTGATAAGTGTGGGTGATCTTACCTATACTCTGATAATCCTTTAAATATTATTCATCAAATCCATTTGGCCAGTCTTTTTTCAAATTGGCCACTTTCCCACTTATTTCGTGATTCATTTCTTGTTTGAAATGAGCAATGGACGCGGCAATTTTCGAGTCAGCTGTTCCAATAATCTGCGCAGCTAATATCCCTGCATTCTTTGCAGCATTCAAGGCCACCGTGGCCACCGGTACTCCATTGGGCATTTGTAATATGGATAAAACTGAATCCCAGCCATCAATTGAATTTGATGATTTTATAGGTACTCCCACAACCGGCAAAGTAGTAATGGATGCAACCATTCCCGGTAAATGTGCAGCGCCACCTGCTCCGGCAATAATCACTTTTAATCCCCGCTCTTTCGCAGTAGCCGCATAATCAACCATGCGTTGCGGAGTTCGATGGGCGGATACCACCGTTAATTCGAAGGGAATGCCAAAATGTTTCAGAATATCAGCTGCAGCCTGCATTACTGGCAGATCGCTATCGCTTCCCATGATAATACCAACGATTGGGGTGGGTGTTGTCATATTAGTAAGTATACTGCAAGATACTTATTTTTCAATAAGAGATATACAGCGTATCCCATCATTTCGTCTGAATAGAGATTATTGCAAATCAGTATTCAATGGATCTCATTATTTTCATTGGATACTTCTGGTTATAACTGCCTTTTGTACAATTGTACCGCGTTTTCATAACCCAGGTAAATAGCATCACATACCAATGCGTGTCCAATACTTACCTCATCTAGCCATGGAATATTTTTGGCGAAATAACTAAGGTTATTCAGATCCAGATCGTGACCGGCATTCAAACCCAAACCCAGTTCTTTTGCCTTTTGGGCAGCGCTGATATAGGGGGCAATCGCTACCTGTTTATCTCCTTCTGCATATGTTTTTGCATATCCTTCTGTATACAATTCAATTCTGTCAGTACCCGTTTCTACTGCACCTATTACCATTTCGGGTATCGGATCAACAAAAATAGATACCCGGATACCCGCTTTTTTGAAAACACGAATAATATCTGTCAGGTATGATTTGTTCTTTATTGTATCCCACCCATGGTCACTGGTCAATTGTCCCAGTGCATCTGGCACAAGCGTAACCTGATGGGGCAGGGTTTCCAGAACCAGGTCAACAAATTTCTGTTCAGTAGGATTGCCTTCAATATTAAATTCAGTGGTAATGATTTTTCGAATCTGTCTTACATCCTCATATCGGATATGCCTTTCATCTGGTCTTGGGTGAACAGTTACTCCATCTGCACCAAAACGCTGTGCATCAATGGCAGTTTTCACTACATCGGGGTTATTGCCCCCACGACTATTTCGTAAAGTAGCAAACTTGTTGATATTAACACTAAGCTTTGTCATTCTGCAAAAATACAAATTGTCTGGCAAGTTGCTTGGGGGAGTTCTTCGCTTACAATACCTCTTTGATAGGTTCGCAGGCTGCTACAAACTAAATTTGTAGCTTCGATGTTCCGGGTGCAGGTTATTGATGGATTCCGGAACTTTTGGTCATTCAATTTGTTTATCACCTATGTCATATATTTCTTTAGAAGCCAGTTTACTAGACCTGGAGAAAAACCAGCAACTAATTCGCATAAAAGAAGAAGTTGACCCTTACCTGGAAATGGCTGCCATTCATTTGAGGGTGCATGAAGCAAAAGGCCCTGCTTTATTATTCGAGAATGTAAAAGGTTCTCGTTTCAGGGCCGTATCAAATATTTTTGGAACCTTGGAAAGAAGCCGCTTTATTTTTCGGGATACATTTCAGCTTGTCCAACAAATGATCTCTTTTAAAAATGATCCGGTAAAAGCCTTGCGTCATCCTATCGATAATGCAAAATTGTTTCTGGCAGCTTCTAAAGCGATACCCTTAAAGAACCCCTTTTCAAAACCTGTTTGCTATGAAGAGATTCATATTTCTGACCTGCCATTGATTCAACACTGGCCAAAAGATGGAGGAGCTTTTATTACTTTGCCACAGGTATATACAGAAGATATAGACCATCCGGGAATCCATAAAGCCAATCTGGGTATGTACCGTATTCAGCTTACCGGGAATGACTATCAAAAAGATAAAGAGATAGGATTGCATTACCAGTTACACAGAGGGATAGGGGTACACCAGTCAAAAGCCAATGCCAAAGGACTACCTCTGAAAGTCAGTTGCTTTATTGGCGGCCCCCCTGCACATAGTGTTGCAGCGGTAATGCCGTTACCGGAAGGTCTTAGCGAAATGAGTTTTGCCGGTGTATTAGGTGGCAGAAGGTTCCGTTATACCTATGAAGATGGTTTCTGCATCAGCACGGATGCCGATTTTGTGATCATGGGAGAAGTATATCCCGGAGAAAACAAACCGGAAGGCCCTTTTGGAGATCATTTGGGATATTATAGCCTGCAACATCCCTTCCCATTAATGAGGGTACATAAAGTATATGCCAGAAAGAATGCGATCTGGCCTTTTACTGTAGTTGGCAGACCACCACAGGAAGATACCAGTTTTGGAGAGCTGATTCATGAATTAACCGGTGAAGCGATTCCACAGGAAATACCGGGTCTAAAAGAAGTACATGCCGTAGATGCAGCCGGGGTACACCCATTGTTGCTGGCTATTGGCAGCGAAAGGTATACTCCCTACTCGCCAACAAAACAACCTGCAGAATTACTCACAATTGCCAATCATATATTGGGTACCGGACAATTAAGTCTGGCTAAATTTCTTTTCATAACCGCGGATGATAGCAGACAATTATCTGCACAAAAAGTGCAGGGGTTTATGGAATACCTGCTTGAAAGAATTGACCTGAGACGTGATATTCATTTTTATACCCAAACTACCATGGATACATTGGATTATTCAGGTAGTGCACTCAATAGCGGTAGTAAAGTGGTATTGGCCGCGTATGGAGAACAGAAAAGAAAACTGGGTACGGAATTGCCTTCTGCTATAAAAGAACTGAATGGTTTTACCAATGGCGGTATTCCAATGCCAGGTATTATTGCACTTCAGTCAGTCCCTTTTGTTAATTACGAACAGGCTAATAAGGAAACCCGCTTACTGTCAGAACAACTCATTAATAAGACAGAGGAGATCAATTCTTTTGTTATGATCATTCTTTGTGATGATAGCCATTTTACGTCAGCCAGTTTACGGAATTATCTATGGGTAACCTATACCCGTTGCAATCCATCACATGATATATACGGTGTTGGGGCTTTCACAGAAAATAAACATTGGGGTTGTACTGGGCCATTAATTATTGATGCCAGAATAAAGCCCCACCATGCTCCAGTATTGGAAAAAGATCCGGTTATCGAAAAACGGATCAATCGATTATTTGAAATTGGTGGAAGTTTACATGGATTCTAAAATAGACTAAGTTATCTGTAAGTAATGCCTTTCTCTTCCGTCTAAAAGACAATAAACTACGTTACGCTTGTATTAAAGACTATCGTGGGTAATCAAATTAATCAGAAGGAAATGACAAATGGTATTTTACGTAAGCAAGGTCTTTCGATAGTATGGATTGTCTATTTATTGATATCCATATTCTCCTTGCCAGTATCTGGAGAAAATCGATTGAGAAAAGACAGTTCTTCCCGGTTGGTTATACTCGAATTGTTTACCAGCCAGGGTTGTAGTAGTTGTCCACCTGCAGATAAATTATTGGCTGAGTATGCTTTATCGGGGAATATCCATATTATCCCGATCTCTTTTCATGTGGATTATTGGAATCGCCTGGGATGGACAGATCCTTTTAGCAACCATTTATTTAGTGAAAGGCAACAATGGTACAGTAACCACCTTCCCAAAGGTTCTGTATATACACCTCAATTAATCATAAATGGCAGGGGAGAAGCGGTAGGCAGTGATCGGAATTTGATCAGACAACTGGTGCAAAAGGAATTATCCATAAGTTCGGAAGCTATTTCTATTAATGAAATAAGCATTGAAAAGGAAAGCTTAGCTTTTCATTATGTAATCAATCATTTGCAAAAAGAGGAAGTCTTGAATATTGCTCTTATTAAGAAGCAGGTTACTACCCATATTGGTGCTGGAGAAAATAAAGGCAGTATACTAACCAATCATAATATTGTTATGGCATTCAAAACGATACCTGCGGATAGTGATGGACATAGTGTGATCAGCTTGCCTGCTTCTTTTTCAAAGGAAGTATATTCTTTGGTTTTGTATACGCAGGATAAAAAAACACTTTTTATTAATGCGGGCTTACTAAAGGATCTGTAAATGACAGATTAGATCAATGACCAATTTCTACCCAGGTGTGATCTGCCAGCAAACGGACGGATGAGACAAATTGTTTAAAAGGCCCTACGCCACCCCATTCAGCCGGAGCTACCAATGACAGCATATGCGAACCATCTTTTTTTTCATATAAATGATAGACATGGCCAATTTGTGGTTTAAAACCTAGCCTTGCTTCATAAATCAGTAAACTCAATTCTTTTCTTTTTCTAATTTCCTGTGCCTGTCTTGCCAGTAATTCGATTTGTTGCCTTATCTGATCAAGTTGCATATTGGTTTGCTCCTCCATAGCAGACAATGCTTTGTGTTTGATAACGCCTTCTTTAGTAGGCCTGATGGCAACACTGCCAACAGAAGATGCATAAGGTAATACGCTTAATTGTTTGTGATAGATTTCAGTATTGGTAAACGGCAGGTTCTCTTTTGTAAACCCTTTTTGTCTGATCTTCATATACCCATTAGGCAGTATTTCATGTAATACTTCCATTACAGTTTCTTCGTTTTTACTGAAAATAACTTCAAATGCAGAAGCATTTACGATCTCGGCTTGTACCGTATCAGCCATATCCTGATTCTCAAAAGGATGTAATTCACCATCTGGCACTATTTCATATTGGGTATAAAAAGCCTCGTTATCCATACTAACCCAATTGATACTTATGCTCAATGCATGTCCATTGCGTACGCTTTCAATTTTATAGTTGCCACTTTTCGGTGTGATTCCTGATTGAAAATCGCATTTTTCGGGAAACAATTGCCAACTCGCTAAAAAATTATATGCCTGAACCATAGTAATGTCTCAATTTATTCATAAGCATAATACAAAATACAGTTGCAAAGGTTCTGAATTCATAGAATATAAAAAAAGCCGGTTGCGAATTGCATGCCGGCTTTTACTGAAAAAACAGCATCTTTATTTAACCATAAAACTCAGATCCAGGTTCCCCCAAAGCAGGGACACTTTACCGGTTTTGCTGATCGTATACGTTAGTCTTTCATAGAATTTACCAGATTTGCCGGGTTTAACAGTTACCATTAAAGCATCATCCGCTTCTTTATAGTCAAAAGCACCCATCTGGTCCCAGGTTTTATTAAATATAATCGTCCATTCCCCATCATTGGCAATGGTAAAAAAAGCATACTTGCCTGCAGGTAAAGATTTCCCTTCTACTGTTACAGGTTTGGTTACTTCAAAAATGGTGGCTTCATTTGCTCCCGCCCTCCATACTTTACCTGTCATGGGCTCAACATCCTTTCCCATGGTTCTGCCTTTGAGGGCAGGCTGACTATAATCAATGGTAATGGTAGCACCAGACTTAATCGTTTCTGAAACTTTGGCTGGTGGACTGGGGCGTTTAGATTTGTCTTCATCCTGGGCTTTAGATTGAACCGCCAGAAAGCTTAAGGCAGATAATGAGAGGATGGTAAGCAATTTTTTCATGAGTGTGGTTTTAATAGTAACAGAAAATTTGGTGAAATGGTTCAGGGTAAAATAGGTATTCAAAAAAATCAATTTACTTTAATAAAATCAGGTCGGTTAATGAGTTGTGAATTGTATTTGAAAATGATATTTGAATTGACCGTAATATTCCATTGGTTAGTATTGGTGGTGGTTCTTGGATAATAATAGGCTTTTAGCTCTATGGTTCCAAAAACCAGGTTTTCATTTCTTGTTCTTACACCCCCGCCAATGGCCATAAATATATCTCCTGTTTGAAAATCTTTACCCTGTGTTTTAAGATAGGTAAAATTAGCAAAACTAAAAGGAGCAAAACTAAACCCTACCAGTTTCCATGTATTATAAAAAACAGATGATCCATTGATGGTAGCGCGGGTAGAAGCCAGAAAATTAGGATTGGGTAATTGCGGAATTCCATAATCGCTGGTAAGCAATAATGGCTGATTCAGGTAAGTATGGGCCAATTGAGTAACACTGCCGCTGATAAAATGTCTTAAAAACCAACGACTGTTTCCGAGTTTGCGAAGCTTGGTAAAATACTCCAGACTGGTCAATCCACTAATATCTTCCAATCTTCCATTGTTGTAATAAGTTCCAAACCGGATTGCGTAATTGAAATAATTGTTCTTATTCGAAAAATAATTCCGCTGATAATCAAACCCTATATAAGGTCTGGATACATGGTTAATACTGGTCCAGCCACCCGTGAAAGCAATACTAAAACCCTCTGGCACATCCTCATTACGACCGAAACCATAAATAAAATTTGTGTGATAAAAATCTTGTTCAAAAATGGTATAGGATCCCAATGCGGCAGTAAGGTTATTATAATTGATTTGATAGTTGTTTTGGAAATATTGGGGTAAGACTGAAAAATTTTTATCAACCAATCTCAGGGCAATAAGTCGTTTTAACCTGGATTTGAAATTCTGTTGTAATTGTTTTCGGGCACCTATATTGTATCCGATCCAGCCATCATAATTTTTATAACTATATTGATAGTTTGCCTTGTAAAGAGAATCTGACAGATAAACATTTTGAGTATAATGGTCTGCTATTTCAAAAGCACCAGTCCATTCATGATAAGGACTTACCAATGGCAGATCTCCTCTTAAATACAAAGCTTTTTCCTCTCTTCGACCACTATTAAAGGCCGGAGCTTCATTTTCATACCCAATCGTTAAATTCAAAAAACTGCCGCCTAGATTCCTTTTCATAAACTCAAATCCTAATCCATATTTTGGATTACGTGTGGCGTCAAAAAAATTCTTTAGTTGGATTCGATTGGCTGTACCTAAAAGATTATCATCATTTAATTCAAAACTGGCAGATTTCTCAGTTCCTTCATCCAGGCTGCCCCCAACGGGAAATACGTCTTTACACAGGATGATTACATCCACTGAGTCCTTAGAACCTGGGTCTTCCTGAATACTAATTCGTGCATCCTGTAAGTAACTCAGATTACGAAGATACCTTTCGTTATCAGCCAATAAATAAGGATACAACGTATCGCCAGCTGAGAAAAACAAATTATTCAGGATTACTTTGGTTGCAGTACTTGGGTGTAATGCATCTCCAATATCATTGAACACATTTCTATCGTTTCTGGAAGTATCATTTACAGATCTGTTAAACCCCAGCTTTTGTATATGAATATTTCGGATGATTTTCCCCTTGTATTGGTTAAAGGCAGATTCATTTTTAATTACACCTCGTGTCGGCAGGGCAGGTGGGGCAGCGTTTACGGACAAACTTTTCCCTATTTTCCCTAATAAGCCTTTTTTGTGGGCGAGAAAAAAGCTCGAATCGGAAGAAGGTTGTGTTTTGCTCTGCGCATAGATTGTTTCGCCTGAATAGACAATCAAACAGACACATATAAACCAATTTCTGATATGTATACTAAACAAATACATTGATTTCTGAATACAATTGGGTTATTTGGGCTGCCTGAAGATAATTAATAATCCATGGAATACCGGAAAGGCTTTTGAACTTCCCACAAGACAGGTGTAGCGACTTATTTGCAATAAAAATAATGTTAATTGTTACCCATCATTTGATCAGCGTATCCTGACGAAATATAGCTATTCAATATTTTTTTCCAGTACGATAAAGAAAAGTTTCTGTTTGGGTATTCCAAACTCTTTTTCTTTTGGAAAATCCTGTATTTCACCCGTGCGGGTATATCCACGTCTTTCATACCAGGCGATTAATTCATGGCGAACAGAAATAACTGTCATCGTAATGCTACCGCAACCTGCTTGTTTAGCATAAAGTTCTGCAGCTGCCAATAATTGTTTTCCGGTTCCTCTATCCTGCAAACCGGGTGAAACGGTCAGCATGCCCAGATATAAAGAATTTGCTTTCTTTTGCAGGTAAACACAACCGATAACTCGCTTTTCTTCAGTTTGGTATTTCAGTAAACAGGCACCCTGCTGGGTTAATTGCTTCTCTAAACTGGCATGATTGGTTCTCAATCCATCCAATAAAGCGGCTTCGGTGGTCCAGCCTTCTTTAGATGATTCGCCACGGTAAGCACTATTTACCAACGATACAATTTCATCGATATCATTTTTGCCGGCAATAGAAATACAGGGATTAGTAAAATGAATAGTCTGCATGCTGGTAGAATTAAAATTATCTGAGCAGTTTGCAAAATAATGTAATCAGAGCGAATACCAGTTTTGCGATTCTTTATTTGTGTAACGATGATAGGTTTAAACACAAAAAAGCCGTAATTTCTTACGGCTTTTTGTAACAACGATACAGATAATAAATCGGGGGATATATTAAAATCCTGGATCGGATGGTGTATTGGTATTTCCATTTCTTTCAACAAATGGGAAAGGCAGGTAACTTCTTTTTCTTTCCGCTACTACTCTGTTGAATCTTTTCTCATCTGCCAGTTTTAAACCAGACATAAACAATTCTATACAGCGATGTTTATAGATCTGTGTTAACAGGTCAGATTGTGAAGAAGTAGTGGTGGGAGGCAAAGCAGCACCTACACCAAAAGGATCGGCAGCAGGCAATTTGGTAACCACATTGTTTAACTGGGCCAGGCCATTCACCAGGTCATTTTGTTGTGCATAGCACTCTGCTTTGATCAACATGATCTCACCAGGTAGATAAACAGGAATTGGGGTAGTGGTTGCAGCTCCAAACCCACTTAACCTAAATCTTGGACTGGTTCCAATAGCGATATAAAACGGTTCGCGTTTATCGTTTGGATCGGGTTGCAACCCAGCAGGTAAACCCATAGCAGAGTCAACAGGCTGGAACACATTGTTGGTAGAAGTGGCTACAGAAAAAATCGGGTTTAAGGTAACCGTGCTATAGTTGAAAACAGATTTCACACTCAGGTTAACACTATTGGCAGCAGCAAGTGCAGCGGCATAATTACCGGCAAATAATGAATAACGTGCTTTTAGGGCATATAAGGTATTCACAATGTCAATACCGGGATTCACATTAGTCAGAAATTTAGCACTGATAGGATTGGCACTGATGGCAGTTAAAGCATTATCAATAGCCGCAATTGCCCTTGCATACCCTACTGCACTGGTAACAAAATTTACATTATTACCACTTGTATCAGGCACGTGATCCCAGAAAGTAGCCATATCTCCAATAGCCAATGCTTTGAAAATAGAAGCATAAGCAATTAGCCCACTCGCGTAGCCTTTATCACCTACTATTCCCACATTCGCAATGATATTATTGGCATCATAAATTACTTTGTTACTTACAGACCACATACCGGTAACAATACCATTTGTGTTCTGTACGGTACCACCCCCTGTTCCAAACTGGGCTTCATCTGTATTACCAGAATTCACACAATAGAGTTCATTGGTAAGTAAACCACCACCTGCAACGGTATTATATACCAAACCACCACGTCCGGCTGAATACCAGTTTTGCAATCCAATGGCAACGCCCGTTAATCCGTTTACGGAGTTGAGCACCGAAGCAGAAGTGGCCGCTCCCGGATTGGTAAAATTTTTCTGACAGGATGAAACACCCATGATCAATCCGATCAGTAGGAATTTCAAACTATATTTTATTAAATACTTTTTCATATTAATAATTTAATGGTTTAAAATTTAGCATTTAGTCCAATAGTAAATGTTCTTGGAGCCGGAACACTTCCGAAATCAATTCCACGTAAAATGGTGCTTTGTCCTGCTGCATTCACTTCCGGATCATATCCATTGTATTTATCCCATGAGAATAAATTTCTGCCGCCAAATGATATTTTCAAATCCTTAAAGCATTTCACTTTACCTACAGAGTAACTAACTGCCAGTTCCCTGAGTTTTACAAATGATCCGTCATTGATTCTCCATTGCTGGATACCATACACACCGGCAATATAACCACGTGGTATCAATCCCATATCTTCCTGTTCTGCTACTTTACCATTATCCACACCTTGTCTTGTTCTGAAATCGGCATTAAATACATCCAGCCCCTGAACGGCATCTAATTGTACGTGCAGGCCAAATTTCTTATAACTGAAATCATTTGTCCAGGTAGCTGTATATTTTGGATTCGGGTTACCGATAATTTTTTGAAGCGCAGTACCTGTTGGTAATCCGGATACCGGGTCTCTTTGTGTTGTATACGTAGAAGGAGTATTCTGAATACCTGACTCTGTCTGTGGAATTCCTGCCGCATTCTTCAGTTGTTTTCCACTTCCATCAGTTGCAAAGAAAGTTCCATAGAATACACCGATTGGCTGATTCTGTAAAATAGCTACAGGTGCTCCACCGTTATTTGCGTATAGGATGATTGACTGACCTGTATTTAAGGCTTTGTTCTCATTGTGGTTATAAATCAGGGTCATATCCCAGTTAAATGTTTTTGATTTAACCGGTACCAGGTTCAAGACTACTTCATAACCCACATTTTGTAAGGAACCTACATTATCCAATAAGCTCGAAAAACCATTCGTAGGTGCAATACTTCTGCTGATCAACAGATCATCCACTCTTTTATGGTAATAGTTGAAAGTAAGCCCAATGCGATTATCCGCAAATGCCATATCTGTTCCAATTTCAATTTCATTTTGTCTTTCCGGACGTACATTGGTATTAGCCAATTGCGTACTTGTCTGGAAAGAGGTTTGTCCGAGGAAAGATGAAGAACCATAGTTATTAAACCTTGAATAGGCACTGATACCTGTTAAGTTTCCGGCTTCTCCATACGCTGCTCTCAGTTTAAACAGGTTCCACCATTTTGAAACACCAGATTTTGCCCAATAATCTGTTCCGGACAATACATAGCTACCACTTAATTTTTTATACACCTGGTTTCTTTGTGAAGGACCAAAAACGGATGATCCATCAAAACGGATAGCGCCGGTTACAAAGAACTGGTTACGGTATTTAAAATTCTGTTGAATAAATTCACCCCAAACAGATAACTCACTTCTTGAATCAGATCCAGGAATAACGGTACTGGCTCCATCAACTGTTTGAACAAATGGGGCAAGACCTCTTCCTTCTTCCAATACGTAATTGGTTTTCTGATATTGCAATGAATATCCTACCTGGGTTACAGAAGCCCATTTGTTATTGATAGCCCAGTTATAAGTTGCATTGATATCATGGTTAATTTGAAAATAGTTATAGGTAGCAGCACTGGCATAACCATTCAGGGTAGGATCCAATGTGGCACCGCCACCATAAAAGCCCGTGCTTACATTATAAGCATAAGGAGGGATAAATGTTGTTCCACTCTGACTATAATTATCTATACCGGAATGTAAATCTATTACCAGATTCTTGATAGGGGTTAGTTTTAAACCTGCACCCGTAATGGCTCTGCTGGTCTGTTCCTGTTGCTTAAAATCTTCAATGATGGATACAGGATTCACACGTCCTCTTTCACCTACCGCCTGAATATTTCCTAATGCATCTCTCTTGGTAATATCATAATAGTTACCAATAATGGTTACCGCATTGGTAGGAGAATAAAATGAGTTACCATCAGGTTTTTCATTTGATTTACTATAGATATAGTTCATATTAATATTGAACGTAGCCCATTTGTTCAGCACCTGGTCTAAATTCAATCGTAAACTATACCTGTTAAAATCAGTGTTTTTAACAATACCCTGGTTATACAGATAAGAAGCAGAACCATAGTACTTGGTTTTATCTTTTCCACCGGAAACAGAAACGGTATTATCTGCACCTACTGCCTGGCGGAAAATATAATCCTGGTAATCATACCTGTTTACCGGTGTAGTATTTACCAGTGAAGGTGTTAAAATGGTTTGTGTTTGCAGTGCAGGGTCTCCACCAAATTTAGTTGGGGCTCTGTTCACATCTAATTTTTTACGAAGCGAATTAAATGATTCACTGGTAGTAAAGCTAACCTGAGGTTCGCCGCTACTTCCTTTTTTAGTAAATATCTGAACTACCCCTGCATTCGCTCTTGATCCATAAATAGCAGCAGCGGCAGCACCATTCAATACCTCAATCCTTTCAATATCATTGGGATTGATATCCACCAATCGGTTTTGTCCGATAGTACCTACTGTATTGGTTCCATTATAACCCGGATCTGCATTGGTAACCCGGGTAGTGGAGTTATCAACGATTACTCCATCAATGATATATAAAGGTTCTGTAGAACCTGAGATGGTACTGATACCTCTCAATCTAACCGACATACCACCTGCAGGATCACCTGAGTTTTGTGTGATCTGTGCCCCGGCAGTTTTACCCTGCAAGGCTGATAATACATTGCCTGTAGATCCTTTTGTCAATTCTTCTGCTTTCACCGAACTGATATAGCTACCTAATTGACGGCGGGTTGTTCCCTGGGAGTTACCGGTTACAACCACCTCATCCAGTTTGGATATTTTTTCGCTAAGTAAAACATCAACTGAATAGGTCTTGGCAGTTCCAACAGTTAAGGAAACCTGTTGTTCCTGAAAACCCACACCGGAAAATACCAGGATGTATTTGCCGGCATTTAAAGGAGCATTAAATCCATAGGTGCCCGCATTATCTGCAAAGCCACCATATTGGGTTCCTTTTACAGTTACGGAAACAGATTCAACCGAGGAGCCGGATGAGCTGCTTATTTTTCCTGTAATACGCACCTGCCCGAAAGTAAAGGCAGCCAGCATATTAATGGCAAATAGTAAACAGAAATGTTTCCATTTACTATGCCCTTTTTGAATGGTTGTGTTCATAGCGTTTGTTTAGGTAATGAAAAATCAAAAAATAGTTAATCCCGCTTTTGAAAAAGGTTCTAATATAGTATCCTGCTTATCCAGTTCAGTAATCAAAATGTCCACATCAGCCAGATCACATATCTTAATCCTTTGATGGGTATTCAGTTTCTCTGATATAGACAAGAGAGCTGTTTGAGTAGATGCTTCAATCATTGCTTTTTTTACCTGTACCACATCCCAATCATTATCCGTAATGCCATACAATGTATCAATGGCATTCACCCCCAATAAGCATAAATCGGCTTTGATCGCTTTTATTTTAGAAATTGCTTCTCCACCAACAGCAATCTGGGATTTTTTTGCAATCTTGTCGCCAATAAAAATGACTTCAATATTCGGATGCTGTGCATATTCATAGGCTGCAGGAATGCTGCCGGTTAAAAATGTAGCTTTCAATGTTTCGGGAAGAAGACGGGCCAACTCAATAATGGTTGTTCCACCACCGGTTAAGATGAACATACCATCTTTAATCAGGGAAACCGTTTTTTGGGCAACGATTTTCTTATTATCAACATTATATACATCTGAACGGAGGTAAAAACTATTAAATGATTTCGATAAAGCACCACCATGCACTTTGATTACTTTGCCGGTTTCTGCCAATTCATTTAAATCGCGCCTGATCGTATCTTCAGATACATTGATGGAATTGCTTAAATCAGTGGAGAGTACACTATTATGCAGGCTTACCTGGTGTAATATATAGGCCTGTCTTTCTTTTTTAAGCATGGCGCACCGTTAGTTTATATTGCTAATTAATGCAAAATATTTGATAAAACAAATAAAAAGCCGCAAATTGTTGCAAGTCTGCGGATCAAAATCAATAAAAAGACGCAAAAATGAACAAAAGTTTAAACAAATTATTTGCGATTGGCTCTAAGGAAACCAGGCTGATTATTGGATTGATGAGTGGCACTTCTTTGGATGGATTGGATATCGCCCTTTGCAAAATTGCGGGAAGTGGATCGGATACTTCTATCCAGTTAGTCGCTTTTGAAACGATTGGCTATGAGGATTCATTTAAAGAAGAAATTCGCTCCGTTTTTTCTAAACAGACTGTTTCACTTGAAAAAGTCTGTGTTTTAAATGGCTGGGTTGCTAATATACATGGTAACATGATTCTTCAATGCCTTGACAAATGGAAGATATCGGCTCAGGAAATTGATCTTGTTGCCAGTCACGGACAAACTATTTACCATGCTCCCAAATTTCTCCATCCCAATGATAAATTCGGCAATGCCACTCTTCAGATTGGCGATGGCGATCATCTTGCAGTGACTACAGGTATTATTACAATCAGTGATTTCAGGCAAAAGCATATTGCCGCGGGTGGCGAAGGTGCTCCTTTGGCTGTATATGGTGATTATTTCATTTTTAGCAAAAAAGGTGAGAATAGGATTATGCTGAATATCGGAGGCATCGCCAATTTTACTTTTTTACCTGACGATCTTGATGCAAAAAAGATTTTTAGCACGGATACTGGTCCGGGAAATACCCTGATGGATGCGTATGCACAAACTTATTTTCACCAATCCTTTGATAAAAATTCAGCCATTGCTCTTTCCGGAAAACCAAACGAAAAATTTTTAGCTGAGTTGACAGCTCACCCATTTTTTACAACCGGGTTTCCAAAAACCACTGGACCGGAATTGTTTAATCTGGATTATTTGGCATCTGCTATCGAAAGAGCAGGTATGTATGGGATATCACACCAGGATGTTATGGCTACGATTAATCGTTTTAGTGCGGTAACTATTGCAGAAGCCATGAAACGGAGTTTTCTGGGACTTACAGATTTTGTTGTATATACCAGCGGTGGCGGAATGCATAATCCATTTTTGATGCAACAGATTCAGGAACTTTTACCCGGGTATCAATTTTATACGACAGATAGTTTAGATATAAATCCAGATGCAAAAGAAGCTATCTTATTTGCAGTATTGGCTAACGAATGCGTAGCAGGAGGGGAAACACTGATCGGGAATGGCAGTTCAGATATCCCATCTGTATCCATGGGAAAGATCAGTTTTCCCTCCTGACACGTATCGTTATTTTTTAAATCGGATATGTAAGTACAAAAAAATAGCCCTCTTGTTAAAAAGAGGGCTATTGGTTTATATATAGGTGGATTATTTTTTTGTTCTGGAGAAAATATGTGCATCTCCGGCAGTATTGATCTTTACCACAACGATTTCTTTTTCTTTCTCTAAGGAAACATAATAGTCTTTTTCATTATCGCTATTTACAAATTCAATACACTCTTTCACAACATACTTAGGAAAAGTATATTTAGTTGTAATGGTTTCGATAGCTGCTTTTGGCAACTTATCAAAAGCAATTACCTTGCTGGTACCTGCCAGATTGCCATCAAAATCATAGAAAACACTGATTCTTTCATTATTTAGTGTAAAACTTACTTTTTCGTAATTTTCTACAGTACTCCAGATAATATTTTTTGCATTGGCAAAAGAAGCAGCGAAGTCTCCCATTATTTTACCGTTAACAGTTTTGGTTGAAGCAAATGAGCTACTGATCATGGCTAAGGCAAATACACCTGCGATAAAAAACTTTTTCATGTTGAATTGATTTACTGTTTTTAAAATATGTTTTGTGAATTGTTTCAATTTGACAGATCAAAAGTAGCAACGCACAATCAATAGACGAAGCAGATTGTGATTAGTTACATCCCAATACCCCACCATATTATGAACGGTGTTAAAGCAATTGTTAATGAAAAACGGAGATCGGCTATAAGTCAATACCAGTAAGGGTTACATGCGTTTTCTTAAAAAAAGCCTAATGCTTAGCTGACTGTGATGAATGTTGAACGGTTCGTATTGTGATTGTGACGAGCGGTTGCAACTTATGGTGAAATGGGGATAGGAACCGGTAAACTTTTTGAACGAATATTTTTTATTCAATCCGCCATTGAAATTTGACCGATCAGAAGGAAGCCTTTACCGACCTAGAGAAAAAACAGTGCCTTTGGCCTTGGTGTGAGATTTAATTTGCTCACCAGGGCACAAAGGCACGGTTGGTTATCAGTTATAGGAGAAGCTGATTATTTTTTCTGTACAGATGGATAGTGATCTATCGTTTCAAATACATTTCTTTTATCCTGTTTCAATAATGAGATAAATCGGGCCAATGAATCAGCAAATTGTTTCTTCTCAAATAGTCTGTCATGAGATAATATCACAATCGCATTTTGCTGGTTGGTATTTCCATCATCGAACTTTTGATTAATCCGTTTTACCATTTCTTCTGGCGTTTCCTTCGGGGCTTTTACTTTGTTCTGCTGCGCCCATTCCAGATCCCAGCCAATAATCTTATATCCCATTGAATCCAGTTTATGTACCAAAGGATTTTTTGCCAGCTGTCCATGAATTTCTCCATTGGATGCCCATGTATTATTTCCCGGGAGCCGGACAATTTTTACAGGAATCTGCAAAAGCTGTTCATTATATAAAAAATCATGCAGGGCGCTATCCGTCATACTAGAAGAATAGAAAGTTTTGTATTTATCTTTAAAACCATGACTGAAACTATGGTTAGCCAGTAAAAATTGAGGATACCCGTTTCTGATGGAATCAATTAATCTTTTCTTCCAGGGCCCAACCTGGTTAAATCCAACAGAAAAGAAAGTGGCTTTGATGCCTTCTGCCTGAAACACGGCTTTACAGTTAACCGTTCCGGGTGGTTGAGGAGAATCATCCCAGGTAAGAAAAATATATCTTTTCGAACTATCATATTTTATCGGACTGCCCGGTAAGGGTTTGGCAACGGCTGTTTTGGTAGAATCTGGTTTTTTATCGGCAGAATCGCTGTTATGGCAACTATTCAGTGTCATCAATGCCATCAGGCAAAAACCCGTGCGGCTGATTTGTTGTAAAATATTCATGGTAGCATATATTATTTCAGTTCAAAGATAAGTGGCTGCAAATTCGGATGTTTTGTATACTTATCCTCAATTGTGCAGAGGATAGAAGGAGATTCTTTTATTATCCACATATTATATTTTATACAGCACTAACGGAACCGTTCTGAAATAGTATAGCAAACTTTATCATTGATTCTTCGAAATACTTCATCATTGATCTTCCTTAATTTTTTTAGTCTTCGCCTCTCCAGCAAACGCCCCTCGCTATCAAAATACTGGGGTTGAGAATAGAAAGTAAGGATATAATATTTCTCGGGGGCAAAAGGGATATGAATGGCTAAAGGATGAATCGACATGAATACCAGCGATCTTTTCTGGTTATTGGTATAAAAATCAAGGTTATTGATCCATAAGCAATGAATAGACCGCATTTGGTTTACCAGGTTGGTAATGCCGTCTGCAGGTAAATTGTATTTGTGCAAAGTATCCTGAAACCTGGGTTCATTTATTTGAAACTCATAAATGTATTTGATGGAATCTGTAATAATTTCAATAGAAATATAGTTGAAAGAAAGATCAGAGAACCCAAGCGAAAAGGGTTTTTGGGCATAGAGAGTTTTAAATGATTGTTCAATTCCGGTTAGTGTTTTCTCGTTTTCATGATAATAGTTGGTGGAAAATACTTTACGGGATACACAGGAACCAAACAGTAATACAAGACACAAGAGTAAAATATAGTTTCGATTATTTTGCATGGACTGTTTTTTGGGTGATATGGGATATCCCAAAAATGATCTTCTTTAAAAACGAAACAGATACTCTTTGTAAAGTCTTTCCTCCATAATCCCAATAAGTAATGGCTACTGTATCATCATCTATTTCGGTAATATTGAGTAAAATCACAAAATGAGTTGGCACAGCAAATTTTAACTGGGTATGGTTCTTTTTATACAGGTCAAGATTGTTCACAAATAAAGCGATGTTGCCGGTTTGTAGGCGCTCGGATAAATATTCTACAGGGTCACGCAGCCCCGGTCTTACCAAATCGGAACCAATACTCTCAATCCGATAATTAAACAGATTTCTCACCATTCGATTAAACTTGGCAAAATTCACAGCGGCCCAGGTTTTATTTTCATCTCCCGGATTATACTGCTTATCAAAAAAATTGAGATACCCTTTAAAATGATCTGCCAACAACATAAACCATAATTGGTCGGCGGGCCTTATATCCAGTTCTCCTTTAAAACTAAGTGTACCGGCCGCCAGTTTAATTTCTCTGCTGGGCTCGAAATATTCTTTTCCATATACCGCTTTGCCATTCTTATAGATTTCCAGCATAAAGCGCAGGTATCCCAGCGGGTCATCATGCAGCGGAAGATAGGATAGGGCTGCATAGCCGCAAAAATTGGTACTTCTTCCTTCGTAAATACTTAACGGGTTCTCTATATTTTTCCGGAGATTTTGTAAAAAGAAAACTGGGTGCACATTGGGCCAGAAATTGCTGGCGGTAAGATCCGTTTGTTTATCCAGGAAAGCGAGTGCCTGCTCTTTAGTAGATAAAGGAGTGGTATCGGATATTGGTTTACCAGTTGCCGATGCTTTGAGGCATCCCAGGTAAATACAACAACTCAGTAAAGTATATAAGAGCCGTATAATATTTTTCTTCCCCGTTCTCAATAAAACCTCCCGGTAACTTTATCGTGAAAATAAAGCATTGTATTGGTAAATTGGCTTAATTATAGCGATGGTTTACAAACAAAAAGCCTGCTCAGTGAGCAGGCTTCAGGATATTCCCAAGTCGATGGTAAACTACCTACCAAAGACAAACATATTAATAACGGTAATGATCTGCTTTAAATGGACCAACTTTTGAAATACCCAGGTATTCTGCCTGTGCATCTGTTAATACATCCAATACAGCTCCCACTTTGGCTAAGTGCAGACGGGCTACTTTTTCATCCAGGTGTTTAGGTAATACATATACTTTGTTCTCATAGTTCTTGTGGTTATTCCACAATTCTATTTGAGCAAGCGTTTGGTTAGAGAAGGAATTACTCATTACAAAGCTTGGGTGACCGGTAGCACAACCTAAATTCACCAAACGACCTTCTGCCAGCAAGATGATATCTTTTCCTTCGATATTATACAAATCAACCTGTGGTTTAATGGTATCTTTTGTATGGCCATAATTCTTGTTCAGCCAGGCAACATCGATTTCAATATCAAAGTGCCCGATATTACATACGATGGCTTTATCTTTCATAGAACGGAAATGTTTTTCCGTAATCAGGTCGCGACAACCCGAAGCAGTAACAATGATATCGGCTTCTTTAACAGCTTCTGCCATAGGTTTTACTTCAAAACCTTCCATCGCAGCCTGTAAAGCACAGATAGGATCTATTTCTGTAACAATTACTCTGCAACCAGCTCCTTTTAAAGAAAGTGCAGAACCTTTACCCACATCTCCGTAACCACCCACAACGGCAATCTTGCCTGCCATCATCACATCTGTTGCGCGACGGATGGCATCCACCAATGATTCCTGGCAGCCGTATTTATTGTCAAATTTAGATTTGGTAACCGAATCATTCACATTAATGGCCGGAATAGGTAAAGTTCCCTTTGCCATTCTTTCATACAAACGGTGAACACCTGTGGTGGTTTCTTCTGAAAGACCTTTGATATTGGTGATCAATTCCGGATATACATCAAAGACCATATTCGTCAGGTCACCACCATCATCAAGAATCATATTCAAAGGACGGTCAGCGCCACCAAAGAATAAAGTCTGTTCAATACACCAGTCAGCTTCTTCCTGTGTTTGTCCCTTCCAGGCAAATACACCCACGCCTGCAGCAGCAATAGCAGCAGCAGCCTGGTCCTGGGTAGAGAATATATTACAAGAACTCCATTTCACTTCAGCACCCAATGCAACCAGTGTTTCAATTAAAACAGCGGTTTGAATGGTCATGTGCAAACAACCCGCAATACGGGCACCTTTTAATGGCTGACTTGGACCATATTCGGCACGGATAGACATTAATCCGGGCATTTCTGCTTCGGCAAGACGAATTTCTTTGCGGCCCCAATCGGCTAAACTCATATCAGCTACTTTATAAGGCAGGCTGAAATCAATGGATTTGGTTAGTGTAGACATAATGTGTGTTTTGTATCCGCAAAAGTAGTTTTATAGAATAAAATACTATATTATTTATTGTATTTGGAATAAACATATCATTTTGTATATTTATACAGCATAAATAGTAAATTTCATATGTCAAAAGCTACTCAAAAAGACGAATCCACTAATGCACCTGTTTCGCTGGACGAGAAGGACCTGGCCATTCTCAGGGAATTGCAGCAAAATGCCAGGGCAACGGTGAAGGAAATAGCCGATAAAGTTCACCTGACTACCACCCCTGTTCATGAGAGAATCAAGCGGATGGAAGAATCAGGCGTGATCAGGCAATACGCAGCTTTATTGGATCATTCCAAAGTGAAAAAAGGATTGATGGTCATTTGCTATGTTTCCTTAAAACAACATAATAAAAATGCCGGTGCGAGGTTCATAAAAAGCATTCATGAATTACATGAAGTGATTGAATGTTATAATATTTCCGGAGAATTTGATTTTATGCTGAAAGTAGTTGCCGAAAGCATGGATGCTTATTATAATTTCCACGTGAATAAATTAAGCCAGGCAGAAAATATTGGTCATGTGCAGAGCGTGTTTGTGATGGGGATTATTAAGCAGACACATGTGTTGGTTAATTAGTAATTAACGTGTTGTGCTATTAAAATAGATTGGAAATTCAATTAATTGCCTACGTTTTTCTTTACCTGCCCGACTATGTCGTTCAGGCAGGCGTTCACTTCGGTTCACTGCGTCCTTTTAATTAGCTTATAACCGTTATGTAATAGTGATATAACAGTCATGTAACGCTGATCATCCTTCGTTGCAACGCTGATCATCCTTCGTTGTAATTCTGTGCTTGTTTCGATGTTCCTGCGTTGATCTTTCGTTCATCCTTCGTTCATCCTTCGTTTTCTTTTGTTGAAATAGGCTCTTTTCATCCGGTTCTGCAGCGCCTTAGAATATAGTCTAAGGGTGTAGGAAGGGAGTATTGTAAAATACAAAAAAGAAGAAATTATCTAAAAAAAATGGAAGAAAAATATTTTACAATGC
>CAIYKV010000149.1 GCA_903926855.1 uncultured Bacteroidota bacterium
CAACTGGAGTAGTGTATTATAACCAGTTATTAAATCCAAGTGCCAGTCCATTTGATCTGGCTGCAGGTCCGGTAATGGCACAGGGTTACTCTTTATGGATGGGAATTAATGCGAGTCAGGCAATCAATCCGATAGTAGAAGTTAACCCAGCCAATACGGTTGAGCAGGTAACTACGAAAAATATGATGGGTAATGCTTTTGCAGAAATTACCCTGATGAAAGGACTTACTTTCAAATCTCAGATCAATGCGACGAATATAGATATTCAAACACCTGATTACAGAGGTACCTTGTCAAAAGACCGTTCTGGTGTAAACCCCGGAAGAGCTACTTACACGCAGAATGTTGTAAACAATTACACCTTCGATAATCAATTGAACTATAGTTTTTCAAAAGGAAAACACAGAGTGAATTTTTTAGCAGCACAAAGTGCATATGAAAATGTGGCACAGTCTTATTCAATTGCTGTTCAGAATCTTCCCTATTCTTCCTTATGGTATAACTTAGGAACTGCAGGTAATGCGAACGTTACAGGTGTAAGTAGTAGCTATACACAAAATACCCTTGAATCCTTCATGGCAAGGGCAAACTATTCATACGATGATAAATACCTGATTACTTTGACTGCCAGGGATGATGGTGCTTCTCAGTTGGCAACTGGTAATAAATGGGCAACATTTACATCAGCAGCTTTAGCGTGGAGATTGGATAATGAAAAATTTATCAAAAAAATAAATGCTATCTCCAGCCTTAAATTAAGAATTAGTTATGGTGAAGTGGGTAATGCAAACGTAGCAGCTTATAGTACCCAGGCAACCGTACTAAATACGATTTATGATTATCAGCAATCTTTAGGAAATGGATTTGCTCCAGGTACGCTGGCTAATGCTGGTTTGAAATGGGAAAGAAGTCAGGAATTAAATCTGGGTCTGGACTGGGGTGTTTTAAATAACAGAATTACCGGTACTATTGAAGTATACAATAAACAGACAAAAGACCTGATTGTAAATGAAAGTCTGCCAACCTCTTTAGGTTTCGCTTCCGTATTTGCGAATGTTGGTCAGATATCAAATAAAGGAGTAGAGTTGTTATTAAATACAGTAAATATTACCAATAAAAATTTTAGATGGACAACCTCTTGGAATTTCGCTAAAAACACGAATAATGTAGATAAACTGGCGAATGGAGTTACACAAATCATTGGTAACAGCTTGTTTGTAGGTCATCCGGTGAAATCTTATTATGATTATAAGTTTGCTGGTATTTGGCAGGCTGGTGATAGTGCAGCAGCAGCAGTATATGGTGTAAAACCAGGAGCTGTAAAAGTGGTAGATAAGAATGGTGATGGTTTGATTTCTACTTCTACAGGTATTGATGATCGTTATATTTTAGGAACTCAATTGCCTAACTATACAATGGGAATGACAAACCGATTTAGTTATAAAGAGTTTGATCTTTCTTTCCTGATGTACTACCGTAATGGTACCACTTTTCAGAATAGTCTGATTACAGGAACTATGGCCGATTATACCAACCAGGGATATAATCACGTGATTTTGCCAGGCGGTTACTGGACAAGAACTAATCCGATTAATACGTGGTATGGACCAGGCGTTAACCAGCCAGGATGGAAAAATGCAATCGCTTATCAGGATGCAAGTTTCTTACGTGTTTCTGATATTACGGTAGGGTATACAGTGCCTCAATCCAAGTTGGATAAATGGGGTGGTACTATCAAAAGACTGCATTTGTATTTTCAGGTGTTGAATCCATTTGTATTTACTAAGTACCTGGCGTTTGATCCTGAATATAATAGCGGAACATACATCGATCAGGTGCCAAGTGTAACGTATACTTTTGGATTTAATCTTGGTTTCTAAAATAATTTATATCATCTTTTTAAAATAAATTCTTATGAATATTTTTAAAAATAACAAGGTAATTTCAATATGCATCCTTTCGGTTTGCATAATTGGGATCAGCTGTAACAAGAATTATCTCAATGAGTATAATCCGGGCAACAGAACCACAACTACCTATTATAATAATGCAGCCGGATTTGAGGCATTAACTGTTTCCTGCTATCCATTACTCAGAGACATTGCTCAGCAACGGTTTTTATGTATGCCCGGCACAGATGTATGGGCTGCAGGTGGATGGGGAGCTGTTTATTTTAATCAGCCAAATCCACTGGGTAGTGCATATGATCAATATGATACCCGTTTGAATGCTTCTGACCCGAATATTCAATTTTTATGGGATAATTTATATCGTGAAATTAACCGTTGTAATTCAGTAATGTATTATGCACCTGGTGCAGTAGGAGAGGTTGATTCATTAAAAACTGTAAGAATAGGAGAAGCAAAATTCTTACGCGCTTTGATGTATTTCTGGGCAGTGCAACAATGGGGCGATATCCCAATGCCATTAACCCCTTCACTGGAAGGCACATTAACTGTTACAAAAGCATTATCTAAAGATGTGTATACCCAGGTTATTTCTGACCTGACAGCTGCCATCACGGCTTTGCCTGTTAAACAGAATGATGTTGGTAGAGCTACAAAAGGAGCGGCTCAATTCCTGCTGGCGCGTGTTTATTTAACAAGGGGCTGGAATTTTAATAATGCCCTTGGCGGAACAAGCGCAGATTTTACCAGTTCTTTACAATTATGTGATCAAATCATTTCTTCAGGCTTATACCCTTTGGAAACTAACTGGAATAATTTATGGCCACTGCATAATACTAACCCGAATATTGATCCTAATATCAGTAATCCGGCCGCTTCCGTTGCAGCATGTAATGTAAGTAAAGAAGTGATTTTTGCGGTTCAATATGCCAATGCTACCAGTTATAATGGTGACCCCAGTAATGGTTCAACGGTAACTGGAAATAATATGCATGGTCAGTTTAGTGGCGGCCCCAGTGGTGTTGCCCAACAAGCCAGAACCAGCACCTATAACAGGTTCCTGAATCCTCAAACTTGTACCTGGGCTGCTTATCGATTGTTTGATCCAACCCTGGATACACGTTATGCGGGTACCTTCAACAGTGTTAGCTATGCAACACAGGCTGGAACTGTATCATTGGCAACGAATAATCCCAATCCACAGGCACTTACTTTAAGTTATAAAGTAGGCGATACAACGGCTATCGCTTTACCTTGGAATAATCCTGCTACAACACCAGCTCAGTTTGGCGTAGATATACCTGGCGGTACTAAGAAATATGCAGTGGTGAACCCAAATCAATATATGGGATTGGGCTTAATCCCGGGTACTCAACAAGCGGTAATTGATAATCTTGGATGGGGAGCGCCCATGTTCTGGAAATTCTGGCAACCAGGAATCCAGTATGGTGATGTGTACTCCACTTTCAACGACCCACTTTTCCGTTCTGCAGAAGTATATTTAATGGCTGCTGAAGCAATCGTGAAAGGTGCAACTGGTGCACAATTAGGGGGTGCTGATGTGTATTATAATAAAGTACTCGATCGTGCCTTAGGTGCAAATGCAGGGCAAAGCCCAATGAGGGCCACTAATCCTGGACTGGTAAATGATCCGGTAGCCAATGTTACATCTTATAGAGCAACTCCTGGAAGTGTTACTATTGATATGATATTAGATGAACGTGCAAGAGAATTGCTCGGGGAAGGTGATCAAAGATGGTATGATTTAAAACGTACCGGTACTTTAATTTCTCGCGGTAAATTGTATAACCCTTGGATAGCTTATGGACTAAATGGTACGCCATTGATTGATGCGCACCATTATTTGAGACCTATTCCGATTGGGATGTTGAACAACACTAACCCAACCATTTCTCAAAACCCAGGTTATTGATATTTGACTTGTTGAGAGGATTTGTTCATGTTATCATGTAAATGATTTCATTGGACAAATCCTTTTTCATTTTTTCGAAATAAAATCTAGGTAATTTCTAAATTGTGATTAACAGGTAAATGAGACTCATGCCTTTTGTAAGAATTATAGTATGTATCTGTGCAGTAATGCTTCAAACAGGGTTCCTGTTTTCGCAAAAGCAGCTTAGCAAATACTCGCCTAAGTCTGACTTGGTAGAACCCATGGTGGATGCTGCTAATTCAAGATTTTTTTACTTTAGTTCGGCATCACGTCCATTTGGGATGGTTAATCTAAGTCCGGATATGACCCTCAATGGTGTCTGGAATACCGGATATAGATATAATGAGGATACCATCAAATGCTTTAGTCATATTCATTGCTGGGAATTATCCGGGATTCCGGTATTGCCTGTTACAGGTGTATTTAAAGGCCAGCTGGGACCGGCAAAATATGGGTCAACTTACTCACACCAGCAGGAAATAGCGAAACCGGGTTACCATAAAGTAGTCCTCAAGGATTATCATATTATTGCTGAACTAACTTCCACAACGCGGGTAGGATTTCATCGATATACCTATCCTAAATCTGAGCAAAGCCATATTCTTTTTGATTTTACTACTGTTCTCGGCTCATCAGAAACCCAAAACGCTAATGTATCTAAAGCCAGTAATACCCGCATTGAAGGGGAAGTAACCATGGCTCCGACTGTTAGAAGACCCAAGCCCATAACTATATTCTTCATAACCGAATTTGATAAACCTTTCGATTCTTTTGGAGGCTGGCAGAATGGGAAGATCATTCCGGTTCAAAATAGTCTGGCAGGGGAACATACAGGGGTTTACGTGAGTTTTCGAACAGAAGAAAATGAAGTACGGCAAATGAAAGTAGCGATCTCTTATGTTAGCATTGAAGAAGCCCAAAAAAATCTCGCTGCAGAACTTCCACATTGGAATTTTGATCAGATCGTAAAAGAATCTGCCGATGAATGGAATAGCTGGCTTGGAAGAATTGAAGTGGAAGGTGGAACGCTAACAGAACAAAGACGCTTCTATACGGATCTTTGGCATGGCTTACAGGGCAGAAGAATTGTAAGCGATGTAAGCGGATCCTATATTGATAATACAGGACTTAAACCCAGAAAAGGACAGGTACCCTTGGGTGCAGATGGTAAGCCCCAATTCAGTATGTATAATTCAGATTCTTTCTGGGGTGCACAATGGTCAATCAATACCTTATGGCAATTGGTTTACCCAGAATTGGCAGAATCTTTTATCAATTGTTTCTTACAAATCTATAAAGATGGGGGCTTGATACCCAGAGGACCTTCAGGTGGAAACTATACCTATGTCATGACTGGCGCAGCCACTACTCCCTTTATAGTAAGCGCATACCTGAAAGGAATCAGGGGTTTTGATATTGATAAAGCCTATGAGGGTATGCGAAAAGACCATTTTCCGGGAGGCATGATGAGCAAAGCGGGTTATGAACACAATACTTCCAAAGGTGGGGGCATAGAAGAGTATATGGAATTAGGATATGTTCCATACCCCTTAAGTAAAACTAAATTTGGGTATCACCAGGATGGATCTGCACAAACATTGGAATATGCTTATCAGGATTATGCTTTGGCGCAATTGGCTAAAGTATTGGGTAAACAGGATGATTATCTCCTATTTACAAAACGGGCGCACAATTACCAGAATATTTTCAATAAAGAAATTGGATGGATGTGGGTTAAAAACAGAGATGGCAAATGGATGCAGCCGATAGATATATTACAGTATGAACATGGTTGGGTAGAAGGGAATGCAGCACAATATACATGGTTTGTACCGCATGATGTAAAAGGATTAATTAACCTGATGGGAGGAACCAATGTATTTACAGATAAATTGAATCTATCATTTACCCAGGCAAGATCTCACGGATTTGTTTCAGGTAAATCAGAAAACCCTACTGATCAGGAATTAATGAGAAGGGTATATATCAACTATGGAAACCAGCCTTGTATGGAAACTCCCTTTCTATTCAATTATGCGGGAAAACCCTGGTTAACACAATACTGGACAAGACAGATCATTGATTCTGTTTATAGCGATATTTCTCCACAAAAAGGATATAGCGGCGATGAAGACCAGGGTTTGATGGGTTCATTGGCTGTTTTACTAAAAATAGGATTGTTTTCAACAAATGGGGGCACTTCTGAAAAACCATTTTACGAAATCAGTAGCCCGATATTTGACAAAATCACCATTCACCTGAATAACAAATATTACAGTGGAAAGCAGTTTGTTATTGAAACAAAAAATAACAGCGGGGAAAATAAGTATATCCAATCAGCAAATGTAAATGGGAAATTATTGGATAAAGTATGGCTTTACCATGATGTAGTATCTGGTGGCGGGAAATTAGTGCTGCAGATGGGCAGCAAACCCAACAAATCATGGGGGAGTAGATTGAAAAATGCACCTCCTTCTATGACAATAGAATAACAGGTAATAGGTAATTTGATTTACAAAATCTCTCTCAGGGGCAAATAATTATGGGTAGTAAGATGGTGCCAGTTAGAGGAGTATGAAATAAATAAATTCATTTAAATAGAATTTGCACAATGAAGAAAGTATCAATGAAAGATATCGCTAAAGAGCTGAATACTTCGATAACTACCGTTTCATTTGTGATCAATGGAAAAAGTGAAGAAATGGGTATCAGCCCGGTTACGGCAAAAAAAGTTCGTGATCTGATCAAGAAACGAGGCTTTAACCCGAATAGCGCCGCAAGAATATTGCGAACAGGAAAATCCAAAACAATCGGCTTGATAGTAGAAGATATTGGCAACTATTTCTTTGGAAATATTGCGAAAGTTATTGAAAAGGAGGCACACAAAAACGGATACAATGTATTCTTTAGTAGTACCGAAAACAATGATAATACTGCTAAAGAGCTAATCACGAAAATGCGGAACAGCTCTGTTGACGGCTATATCATTACGGCTACCCAGGGACTAAAGGATGATATCGTAAAATTGAAAGAAGAAAATGTTCCTTTTGTTTTGATAGACAGGTTGGTTCCCAATGTAGAAACAAACTATGTGATACTGGATAATTATATTGGCAGCTATGATCTTACACAGCACTTACTGGATAATGGATATTCGAAGATTGGATTTATATCCATTTTCAGCGTGATGTCTGCCATGGTAGAAAGGGAAAAAGGTTTTATGAATGCGATGGCCGATGCGGGGATTATAGTTCAACCAAAAAAAATATTGAAAGTAACCTTCGGCGAAACCGATGAAAATATCATTAAAGCCATCAAAAAATACCTTGTTAAAAATCCGGATATTGATGCATTGTTTTTTGCTACCAACTATCTGGGAGTAATCGGTATTGAAGCATTACAACAAAGTAACCTGAATATCCCTGCAGATATCGCTGTTGTAAGTTTCGATGATAATGATCTGTTCCGCTTATTAAGCCCATCTATTACTGTGGCTGCTCAACCCATCGAAGAAATTGCTACAGAATCGATACAGCTTTTACTACGGATTATAAAAAAAGAACAAAAACCTTTGAAAACAGTAGGTGAAATTATAAAGCCTAAGATTATTATACGTAACTCCAGCCCAAAGAAAACAAAGAAGGCCTGATTGGTTAATCTGACAAAAAGAATGTAACGAATACCATAGACGGAAAGCTGAACATGGTTTAGTATAAAAAGAACTGCTTGAGCTGTTTTATTGAGAATAATACTGTTTGTAAATCTGTAAATCCTTGATATGGTAATGTGTAAGCTGATAAGTTATAAAATAACTACAATTTGTGTAGCCTTGTTTTTGCTAATAAGTTTGCCAACTGTGTATTTATCAGCACAAAAAAAACTCAAAAAAGAACTCCCGAATATTGTATATATTTTGGCTGATGATTTAGGCTATGGCGATGTATCTATATATAACGCCGAAGGGAAAATTCAAACCCCTAATATAGATGGATTAGCAAAACAAGGGATGCGTTTTACGGATGCGCATACTACTTCATCTGTATGCACCCCTTCCCGCTATTCTATTCTTACCGGGCGCTACCCATGGAGAAGCAGACTCCCGGTTGGCGTATTACGTGGCTACAGCAGAACCTTGATTGATGAAGGACAAGCAACGATTGGTGAGCTGCTAAAAACAAGTGGCTATCATACAGCCGTGGTTGGAAAATGGCATTTAGGGCTAGACTGGGTTCCTAAAGAAGCATTTAAGGACTCTGTAAATCCGGCTAACAGACTATATGGTATTTTGGATGAAATGAATCCTGATCATATTGATTTTACCAAAGCCCCAATACATGGTCCAAAAACCCAGGGATTTGATTATTCCTTTATTCTTCCGGCTTCCTTAGATATGCCGCCTTATTGTTATCTGGAAAATGATGTTTTAACTGAATTACCCACTGGCTATACAGCGGGAAATAAACTTGAGTCTGGATATACCGGCCCATTTTGGAGAGCGGGCTTAATGACTCCTTCCTTTGATTTTTATAATGTACTTCCATTATTTACAAATAAAGCAATTGGTTTCATTAAGAAGGAATCAATTCATAAAAACCCATTCTTTCTCTATTTTGCCATGCCTGCGCCACATACACCCTGGGTGCCCACAAAAGACTATATAGGTAAATCAAAAGCAGGAGAATACGGTGATTATGTGCAAATGGTGGATGATGCCGTAGGGAGAGTATTGCATGTATTAGATAGCATGGGACTTTCCAAAAATACCATAGTAGTATTTGCCAGTGACAACGGCCCTTATTGGCGCGAAAATTTTGTACAGCAATTTAACCATAAAGCCGCCGGTCCATTCAGAGGAATGAAAGGAGATGCTTTTGAAGGCGGACATCGTGTTCCTTTTATTGTTCGATATCCTGGTAAAATTGAAGCCGGCTCGGTTAGCAATGCAACAACTACACTGGCAAACCTGATGGCAACTACTGCTGAATTACTGGGTAATCATTCTCTCAAATTTCAGACAGAAGACAGTTATTCTGTTTTGCCTATTCTCACGGGTAAATCAAAAGAGGCAATAGATCAGCCAGCAGTAGTTCATTTCTCATCGAAAGGGTTTTATGCAATTAGAAAAGGCTCCTGGAAATTGATTACTAGTCTTGGCTCAGGCGGCATGAGTGCCCCTGTTGAAATCAAAGCAAAACCGGGAGAACCCATCGGACAACTATTTAACCTGGATACTGATATTCATGAAGACCATAACCTGTATTTAGAATATCCAGAAAAGGTAAAAGAGTTAACAGATTTGTTGGAAAAGATTAAAAAAGCCAAAACCAAAACTGTTAAATAAAGCAGAAGAGCCAAAATGGGAAGGAACAAATATTTCATATTAATCCTGAGTATACTATTTGTTCCTGGTATGGTATATGCCCAATCAGTAGATTTTCGTAGTATTCACACACCTGTTTTATTTAAAGGAGATTCAGTAACTGCGTATCGCGATCCAATGGCCCTATTACATAATGGAGAGTTCTACCTGTATTTCACTTTAACTGAAATCGAGAAAAGCGATAGCATTTACATGTATATCGGATTTACAAAAAGCGCTGACCTGATCCACTGGTCGCCTGTTCATAAAATAACCAGCCGTAACCAAAAACTGAATTTTTCAAGCCCCGGAAATATTATTCAATATAAAGGTGAATGGATAATGTGTATGCAGACTTATCCCCGGCCTGGTTATACCCAGGCGAATATGCCGAGATATGGGGACTCTACCTCCAGATTGTTTATTATGCGTAGTAAGGATCTGATAAACTGGTCTGCCCCTGAATTATTATTGGTTAAAGGGGATGATGTTTCAGAAAAGAATATGGGTAGGATGATAGATCCTTTTCTACTGGCCGATCATTCAGAAAAGGGAAAATGGTGGATCTTTTTTAAGCAAAATGGAGCCAGCCGTTCGTATTCATACGATTTGAAACACTGGACATACAGCGGTCACACACCCGCAGGTGAAAACCTTTGTATTATTTGGAATAACGAAGAATATCTCATGTTTCATTCTCCTGAAAATGGAATTGGCATCAAACACGCTGCCGATTTGCTTCATTGGAAAGATGAGCCATTACTGTTAACGCTTGGTCAGGCGGATTGGCCATGGGCAAAAGGTAGGATTACTGCCGGATTTGTATTGCCATTGGGTAAAAATAAGGACAAACAATATCTTCTTTTCTTTCATGGATCAGGCCCCAAAAAAGAAACAGAAGGAGATTTTGATAAGAATGCCTCTATCGGATTTGCCTGGAGTAAGGATTTAAAAAACTGGGAATGGAATAAATAAGAGAATAGGATAAGCATTTAAAAGAATATAATAAGATATACGTATGAAACGAATCATTTTACTTACTTCAGTTCTTCTGTTGAGTATTGCAAATCTGGCAAACGCACAGAAAATTGAATATGTGCCAAAATTCACAAACACGAATCATCCTGAAATAGGATACTGGTTTATTTCTCCCAACTTGGTGACGGAAGAAAAAAAATACCTCTCTAATATAGATAGTATAGCAGATAAATGTAATTACACACTTGTTTTTTTAACAGCAAGGGAAGGTGCTGATTTCTATGATTTCAAAAAAATGCATTCTGTATTTCAGGGAATTGTTAGCGCTGCACATAAAAAGGGCTTGAAAGTGGGATTGCAATTATGGGGAAATTACAAGGACAAGAATATGGAAGGTTCTCAGCGAATGATTATTGAAACAGAGGCAAGATTGGATGCAGCAGGTAGTGCGGATGCAACTATTAAAGCAAAATTTATCCGGTTCCCTGATCGGTTATTAAAAGCAGACCTTTTTAAAGTGTATGCATTTAAAAAAACAGGGGAAGGTTTTTATGACCCTTCTACTCTAAAAGATATCACTCAAAAATGCGAAACGATTTTGCCTGATAAAGAAACTGTGCAGGTAAAGATAAAAGGTGACGCTTCTATGAATGGGTTTACGGCCTGTATCATGACCCAGGAATACTGTAGTCAAAGCAGTAATTGGGATGATGTAGAGATCAATGGTTTTGTTGAGGCAATGAAAGTATACAGCGATATTCCTTTTGATGGATTTGCACTGGATGAATATGGCAATAAGTTCGTAGAAAGGATATTTGATTTGAATACACCCAATCCATTCCGGGGAAGATGGTATTCTACTGCTATGGCGGAAGCTTACCAAAAGGAAACCGGTATTCAATTAACGAAAACCTTATTCGATGGAAGATACGCACCAGAAGGAAAACCGGAAGTCAGGATCAAAGCCATCAATGAATATATGGAGTTTATGCGCAAGGGTGGTGTTAGGGTGGAAACAGCCGTTTATAATAAATCAAGGGAAATTTTCGGGAAAGATATTTTCAACGGAATTCATAATACCTATCATAATAGTTTGATCAATGATGAAATATGGGCTAATGGAATTGGATGGTGGAGTGCACCAAGGGCTTATGGGCAAACGGATGAAAAAACACATACTGCCACTCAAATGGGTGTAGCTATGGCCCATTCGATGAATGCTATGTATAATCAGTATTATGACAAGGATCTTGAACCTGTTGTAACCAAAGCCTTATTCGATCTTAGATATGGTATCCGAACACATTACCATGCATTAAATGATCACAGACCGCTTCGATTTGATTTGGAAGAACCAGATGCTATTAAAAAGATAAATAAAGTTGAAAACTGCGCCAGGCTTCTCAATACATTCAATCCAAAACTTCCTGAAATAAAACTATTGGTTGTGTTTGGTATGGAAGCACTTTCGAATTGGTACCCTTACGCGCAAGACCGCGGAGTATATGACATCAATGATAAGATGAAAATAGAAGAAAGAGCAGTTGAAATCTGGAAAGCGGGCTATTTAAACGCATTGGTTCCTTCTGATCTGATTGTGAATCATAAAATCACATTAGATACGGATGGAAAACCTGTTTTAAACGGGCATAAGTTTGATGCGATTGTTTACCTGAATCCGCAGTACGCGAAAGAAGAGGAAATTACTTTCCTGGAATCTTATGTTAGCAAAGGCGGAAAATTAATGATAGAGGGTAGGGCAGAATATAATTTTCACGGCAAAAATTATAAAAACCGTTTTGAGGCCTTATACAAAAAAGCAACCGTTCAGGGTTACTCCATCGAAGCAATTCCAAGATTGGGGCTTACAAAAAATCTGCTTCCTGATGGCTGTAAAACAGAAGACGGAGCGTATGTATATACCAATTATGAATCGCTTATTACGGATAAATCTGCTTCATTCACAGTAACTGTAAACAATAATACATATACTGGATTTTATAAAGGGCTGGCAGTTATTTCGTTTGATAAAAATGGCCAGCCGAAAAAAATGGCTGCTGCAGGACTAACAGAACTTCGCAGGAACAATGAAGTGATTGTAAGCTTTTCGAAGCCAACAGACATTTATCTGGATAAGCAAACAAATAACTCTAAAATAATTATTGCAGATGATAAGGGAAACAGAAAACCTGAGATCAATAAATTATTCTAACAAACACCAAAATCAGGGTAGAAGGATACTAAAATAGTTGCCCGTATAAAAATATGAAACCTGTTACATCTATTCTTTTCATCTCTACAATCTTTGGGCTCTGCTCTTTCTGCGCATGCCATTCAGATTACAGAACGGCCGAAGAGAAAAGAATTCAGGATTCGATATTGTCTTGTCATTCCAATATTCCGCAAAGAGTATCTAAGCTGCACAATGATACAACGGGTTTGCCAGCAATGTCTGTAAAAACAACTACAGATCACACTGGAATGGTTTTGATAAAAGGCGGGGGTTTTATGATGGGGGCTGCAGATGGAGAGGGAAGAAAGGATGAATATCCTATGCACAAAGTTGAAATCAGAGATTATTGGATAGACGTTACTGAAGTAACCAATAAACAATTTGCTGCATTCGTGAAAGCAACGGGATATAGTACTACTGCTGAAAAAAATATCAACTGGGAAGAAATGAAAAGGCAGTTGCCTCCTGAAACACCTAAACCACCAGATGAGCAATTGGTAGCAGCTGCACTTGTGTTTAAGAAAAAAGCCCAGGTAAACAACCTGGATGATTATGGACAATGGTGGAGTTGGGTACCAGGCGCCAGTTGGAAACATCCACAAGGCCCTGACTCCGATATTAAAGGGAAAGAAAATTACCCGGTAGTACAGGTTAGTTGGGATGATGCGATTGCCTATTGTAAATGGGCCGGCAAAAGACTTCCCACTGAAGCAGAATGGGAGTATGCAGCAAGAGGAGGATTACAGAATAAGAAATATCCATGGGGAGATGAACCCATTGAATCTGGTCAGCCAAAAGCAAATACATGGCAGGGAAAATTTCCGGTAGTAAATTCTGAATGGGATCATTATGAAAAATCGGCTCCGGTTGGTTCATATAAACCCAATGGATTTGGTCTGTATGATATGTCTGGTAATGTTTGGGAATGGTGTAACGATTGGTATAATGAAAATTATTATAAGGAAATAGCTTCTATTCAGTCAGCAAATCCTTCCGGTCCGGTAAAAAGTTTTGATAGTGATGAACCTACGATACCCAAAAAAGTAGTTAGGGGAGGCTCTTTTTTATGCAATGCCTCCTATTGTAAAGGTTACCGGGTTTCTGCACGTATGAAATCATCGCCTGATACCGGCTTGGAGCATACCGGATTCAGGTGTGTAGCAAATACAGGAGTTGGAGTTTTATGATCATGTATGATCAAAAAATTCCATGATACATATTTGGCAGTTTTGGTTGACGGTTGGTGGGTGAAAACCTGCCAACCTCTTTAAGAATTTAATGATTTCGAATATAAAAAGAATGTATGAAAAATAGTTTCCTTAGCATCTTTTGTTTTTTCTTATCGTCCTATATAATAGGGCAGGTAACAAATAACGAACGAGAAGCGAATAAAATCTATCTGGATTCAAAAGAATTTCATGGAGGGAATTTTTCATGGGTAATGAAAAAAGCATCTGAAATGACCTCTTCTGCAGAAGAATTATCCAAACCTGGATATGTAATACAAAATTGGATGCCCGCCATAGTTCCCGGAACTGTATTGAATTCCCTGGTATATAATAAAAAATACCCGGAACCTTATTATGGGATCAATAACAAGCTGACTAATAAATTGATTCCGGATATTGCGCAAACGAGTCGTGACTTTTATACCTATTGGTTTCGCACAGATTTTATAGTGCCCGCTGATTATAAAAATAAAAATGTTTGGTTACAGATAGATGGAATTAATTACCGGGCAGAAATATGGGTAAATGGAAATTTGGTAAGTACGGTAAATGGGATGTTTAAACAGGATTATATAGATATCACCGATTTCGCTAAAATAGGCGAAAGCAATGGGCTTGCCATAAAAGTATATCCGGTAGATATGCCCGGGTCTAATAAGCCTAAACCTTGGAGAGCAAGAGGGGAAAACAAGAATGGGGGTGATGGTAATATCGGATTGAATACTACGATGCTAATGTCTGTGGGATGGGATTTTACATTTAAGGATGGTATTCGCGACAGAAATACGGGTATATGGAGAAGTATTGCTTTATATGCAACTAATAAAGTTGCATTGCGTCATCCATTTATTACCTCAACGCTTTCAAAACCGGGATATGATAAATCAGATGAAAAGGTTTCTGTTGAAGTCTATAATGTATCCATGAAAACAGTGAAATGTGTGGTGAAAGGAGAAATTTCCGGTGAAGGGATTTTGTTTGAAAAGAAACTGGATATGCTTAGGGGAGAGGATAAAACAGTCAGTTTTACTGCAAAAGATTTTCCTCAGCTATCCATAAAAAGCCCAAGATTATGGTGGCCCAGATTTAAAGGCAATCCTGAATTATATGAGCTTACATTAAAAGTGTATGTAGATGGCATTCTGGGTGACTCTGTTAAAACCAAATTTGGCATCCGGGAAATTGTTGCCGACCGAAATACACCGGACAGTTCAAAAACATTTTATGTAAACGGAAAAAAAATATTTATTCGTGGATCCAACTGGATTCCCGAAGCCATGCAACGTACATCAGATGAAAGGATGTATGCAGAGTTGCGTTATACAAAACAATCCGGTGTCAATCTACTCAGGCTTTGGGCAGGCGGGATTGCCGAGTCGGATTATTTTTACCAACTCTGCGATGAGTTTGGTTTATTGGTATGGCAGGAATTCTGGCTAACCGGTGATACGAAACATCCGCAGGATAAAGACCTGTATTTCGACAATCTCAGCTCAACAGTGAAACGTATTCGAAATCATCCTTGCATTGCCATTTATCTGGGGTCTAATGAGAGTACAGAGGTTTCGGGGATAAAGGAGAAGCTGACGGAATTAGATGGAACCAGGAATTACCAAATGCAATCAGAAACAGATGGCGTGCATGATGGAAGTCCATACAACCAGGTAAATCCTATGCAGCATTATGAGAATACTGCCTCGGACCGGGGAAGCAGGGTTGATGGATTCAATCCGGAGTACGGAGCGCCCACATTACCTACTGTGGAAGTATTACGTGAAATGATGGATGAGAAAGATCTATGGCCGATTAATAAACCTGTTTGGGATTATCTGGATGGTGACGGTTTTCATGGCATGACGGGAAAGTATAAAGATATGGTGAATAAGTACGGTGAATCCTCCTCTATTGATGAGTTTGCCCAGAAAGCCCAGCTGGTGGGTGCCATGAATTCAAAATCTATCTGGGAGGTATGGAATGAAAACAAATTTGGCTATGGCGACAGATATGCTTCAGGCCTGCTTTTCTGGTACCATAATTCTGCAGCCAGACAGGTTTGCGGAAGAATGTGGGATTGGTCGCTCGAACCAACTGCTTCTTTATATCATACACAAAACGCATTGGAACCCCTGCATGCACAATTTGATTATTTAAAAAACACAGTATCTGTATATAACGATTATTATAAGTCGTTCCATAACTATAAACTAACAGCGGAGATATATGACCTGAATAGTAAAAAAGTTTCTGCACAAACCAAAGTACTGAATGAAATACCAGAAGATGCTGTTTTGAATAAACTCATGCAACTTGATTTTAGTAAAGCATCCACACCTGTTCAATTTATCAAACTTTCTTTGGCTGATGAAAATGGGAAACCAGTGGCAAGCAGTTTCTACTGGCGTTCTAATGATCCATATCAGGGAAAGACTACTATGACAGGTCCTACTACTGCTGGCTTTGAGCCATTGGCTTTAATGAAGAAAATAAATCTTCAGACAAAAATGACGGTTACGAAAAGAGAGAAATTCCATTCAATAGAGTTAGATATTAAAAACCCTACAAGCGTAATCGCTTTTTTTACCCAGATACAATTATTGGATGGCAAAGGAAAACCAGTTCGACCTTCTTTTTATACTGATAATTTCTTTTCCCTTTTACCTGGAGAAAGCAAACATATTTCTATTGAAACTTTCACATTAGATAATGCTGATGAAAACGAAAAAATTGTAGTTAAAGGGTACAATATTCTCCCAAACGAAATTCTTATCAATAAAACAAAGTAGTATGAAAAATAAATGGTTATTGCCCGTAGGCCTGTTTTTTACATTGGGGTCTTTTGCGCAGGAAAAAAATATAAGTATTACCTCTGCGGGGGCTATTGCGGATGGGAGAACCAATAATGGCCCGGTGATACAAAATCTTATTGATAAAATCTCTGCAGGAGGTGGTGGTAGGATTACGATTCCTCCGGGGAACTTTATGACGGGATCGTTGATGTTAAAATCCAATGTAGAATTACATATAGAATTAGGAGGGGTTTTACTTGGTTCTCATTCTACGAGTGATTATAAAAATCTTGACAAACAAACCGCATTCCTGATTGCTGATAATCAGCAGAATATTTCCATCACTGGTGAAGGCATCATTGATGGCCAGGGACAGGAACTAATGCTGGATATATTTCAGAAGTTAAGGAGTGGAGAGTTAAAAAATGATTCAATATGGCTTTACAAAAGACCCGATGCAGGACGCTCAAAAAATATTTATTTTATGGGATGCAAAGGGGTCACAATCAAAGATATTACAATCAAAAATTCTTCAGGCTGGGTGCAGGATTATCGGGAATGTACAGATGTTACCATTGATCATATCACTGTACAAAGCACAGCTTATTGGAATAATGATGGATTGGATATAACGGATTCTAAGAATGTGCGGATTACGAATTGTTTTATCAACGCATCGGATGATGCACTTTGTTTTAAATCATCCAATCCGAATAGTTCCTGCGAAAATGTTTTTGTGGATAATTGCACTTTACGCTCAAGCGCGAATGGCTTAAAATTCGGAACAGCCAATGCAGGCGGTTTCCGGAACTTTAGGATTACCAACCTAACTATATTCGATACCTATCGTTCGGCTATAGCGCTGGAATCGGTAGATGGCGGCTTTATGGATAATATTGATATCCGGAATGTGACTGCTAAAAATACAGGTAATGCGATTTTTATCCGCCGTGGCAGGCGTAACAAGACGGGTCCTGTAAGTACTTTAAAAGGAATCTATATTGCAAATGTAAAAGTAGAAACTCCCTTATTAAAACCAGATCAGGGCTATCCGATTGAAGGCCCGCCCGATCATTTACGTCCGGGGTTTGATAAAATGCCGGTTCGTCCATCCAGTTATCATATTTACGGGCATCCTTATCTTCCTTATAACCTGATTCCTTCTTCCATTGTAGGTATTCCTGGATATCCGGTAGAAGACGTGACACTTGAAAATATTGAAATCAGTTATGGGGGCAGAGCTAGTAAAGACATTGCATTTATTCCCTTAGATAAAATTACTGCTATTCCTGATAATGAAGCAGGCTACCCTGAATTTTCAATGTGGGGTGAATTGCCGGCCTGGGGCTTGTATATGCGGCATGCCGAAGGGATAAAAATTAAAAATTTCACGATATCATATAAAGAAGATGATTACAGACCAGCAATGGTTTTTGACGATGTTAAAGGCGTGGACCTGAGAGACATAAAAATTCCAACTGCTAAGGAAATGCCGATGATTTTTTTAAATAATACAACGGGTATTCATATGACAGGATTGAAAATACCGGTGAGTGAAGAAAAAGCTATACAGAAAACTAATAATAAATAGTGCTTAAACTGACTGTTTATATGATGGCAATTCGTGGTATACGAGAAAAAATAAGGCTTTTACTCGTAGTTATATTTGTGACCCGGTTTTCGTATGCCCAAATTCAGCCAGTATATCGCAATGAAAATATTCCACGACATGAACGGATTTTGGATCTTTTATCTAAACTCACGGTTGAAGAAAAAATTAGTTTATTAATTGCCAGCTCTCCAGGTATTTCTCGATTGGAAATTGATAAATACTATCATGGAAATGAAGCGTTACATGGTGTGGTTCGCCCCGGAAAATTTACGGTTTTCCCCCAAGCTCTTGCTTTGGCCAGTATGTGGAATCCGGAGTTACACTACAAAATAGCTTCAGCAATTTCAGATGAAGCACGCGCGCGGTGGAATGAAATGGATTTAGGTAAAAAGCAGACACTACCATTTAACGATCTGCTTACATTTTGGTCGCCAACCATTAATATGGCTCGTGATCCCAGATGGGGGAGAACGGAAGAAACATATGGGGAAGACCCTTATTTATCCGGGGTATTGGGCGTTCAATTTGTAAAGGGAATGCAGGGTAATGATCCGCGTTACCTAAAAGTAGTGGCTACTCCTAAACATTTTGCTGTTTATAACAAAGAAGGTAATCGCACTTCTAATAATTCAGTTGTATCCATGCGCCTTTTGCGGGAATATTATCTCCCGGCTTTCGAAGCTTGTATCAAACTGGGGAATGCTGCTTCTATTATGACAGCCTATAATGCAATCAATGGGGTACCCTGCACTGCCAACACATTATTGTTATCTAAAATTTTACGGGAGGATTGGGGATTCAAGGGATATGTTGTATCAGATTGCGGAGCAGCAGCAAGGCTGGTTGATGCGCACCAATATGTAAAGACCAAAGAATTGGCTGCGATGGTTTCAATCAAAGCAGGACTTGATCTGGAATGTGGGGATGATATTTATAAAGAACCATTGGTGAATGCTTACCATATGGGTATGGTAACTATTGCAGATATAGATTCTGCAGCATATCGGGTAGTAAGAGCAAGAATGCAGCTAGGTATTTTTGATAACCCTGAGCATAATCCATATAATAAAATTCCAGGTTCAGTAATAGGATCATCACAACACAAAGCACTTGCTTTGGAAGCAGCCCGTCAAAGCATTGTACTGCTTAAAAACACCAATCATATTCTTCCCATTGATATCCATAAAATCAAATCCATAGCTGTAGTTGGTATTGATGCGGCTAATAATGAATTTGGCGCATATAGCGGCATTCCAATAGATACGCCAGTTTCTATTCTCAAAGGCATTCAAAAAAAACTAGGAAATCAATTGATTGTTCGGTATGCACGGTGGAAAGCAGTCAACGGACTGGAAGGATATGGACTCATCTCCAAAGATTTCTTCCCCGACGGGTTACAGGCTGAATACTTTTCAAATCTCAATTTGGAAGGGCAATCAAAAAAGCGCATCGATGCCAATATCAATTTTGAACCCGATAATCAATCGCCAGACGCATTTCCGCCTAATACACCGGTATCCATTCGGTGGAAAGGGAAATTAAAACCAACCATCTCGGGTAAATATAGTTTTGGTTTTTTGGCGAAAGATGGATCCAGGTTACAGATTGATGGAAAAATTTTGATTGACTCCTGGCGAAGAAAATCAACGGTTTCTGATTTTGCAGAAATAACTCTGGAAGCGGGAAGGGAATATACGATTCAGGCAGAATATTTTAATTATAGAAAGCCGGTTATTGCCAAACTCTTCTGGAAAACGCCGGATGAAACAAAAAGTTATACGGACCTTTTTGCAGAATCTATTCAATGTGCGCAACAGTCTGATATTACGGTTGCTGTATTGGGTGTAAATAGACTTTTTGCTAGAGAAGGACAGGACGGTGAAAGTATACGATTGTCAATGGATCAGGAAGAATTTATTCAGGCTTTATACATAGCAAATCCCAAAACTGTTGTAGTGCTGGTGGATGGGGCTTCCTTAGCAATCGGATGGATCAATGAACATATTCCTGGTATTATCGATTCATGGTATTCCGGGCAGGAAGGTGGAACAGCCGTTGCGGATGTATTGTTTGGTGACTATAATCCCGCAGGCAGGTTGCCACTTACGTTTTATAATAGTCTTGATGAACTACCTCCGATAGATGATTATGATATTACCAAAGGCCGCACCTATCAATATTTTAAAGGCAAACCTTTGTATCCATTCGGGTTCGGACTGAGTTATACCGAATTTAAATATTCAGAGCTTTTTTTAAAACAAGAAGCAGAACAAATAAAACTAAGCTGCCAGGTTACAAATATTGGGAAAATGGATGGTGATGAAGTTGTTCAGGTGTATATAAAACTGCCTGATTTACCTATTCCAACAGCAATTAAACAGTTAAAAGGTTTTAAAAGAATTCATATAACTAAGGGAAAGTCGGAAACGGTTGAAATAGAAATTGAAAAATCAGAATTAAGGTATTGGGATGAATCTGTTAACCATTTTGTAACGCCTAAAGGGGTGTATCAAGTGATGGTAGGAACATCTTCATCGGATATCAGGTTATCAGGAATGATTACTTTATAGAAATGAACATTTTTTGAGTCAAAAAATAGTATGAAAAGAAAGCACCTGTTTGGATTTTTTTTGCTGGTAGTATGTATTGTCTTTTCTGCCCGGATAGAATTGCAGGCACAGGTATTACCTGTATTTAGAAATCAGCAAGCTCCCGTACAGGAACGTATTTATGATCTCCTTTCAACACTTACAGTCGAAGAAAAAATTGGGCTACTGATTGAAACATCTCCCGCTATACCCAGATTGGGAATAGAAAAATATTATCATGGGAATGAAGCCCTACATGGCATTGTACGGCCTGGAAATTTTACGGTTTTCCCACAGGCTATTGCACTGGCAAGTATGTGGAACCCCGAGCTTCATTATCAAATAGCTTCTGTTATATCAGATGAAGCAAGAGCTCGTTGGAATGAACTGGAAAGAGGGAATAAGCAGAAAGCGCAATATAGTGATCTGTTAACATTCTGGTCTCCTACAATCAATATGGCACGCGATCCCAGATGGGGCAGAACCCCGGAAACATATGGAGAAGATCCTTTTCTTTCTGCAGTATTGGGCGTACAGTTTGTAAAAGGTCTGCAGGGAAATGATCCCAACTATCTGAAAGTAGTGGCAACTCCCAAACACTTTGCTGCCAATAATGAAGAGCACAATCGTTTTGAATGTAATGCAATCATACCTATTCGCTCAATCAGGGAATATTATCTGCCTGCTTTTGAGGCTTGTATCAAAGAAGGAAAAGCCCAATCCATCATGGCATCTTATAATGCCATTAATGGAATTCCTTCAGGAGCCAATCCATGGTTATTAACCCAGGTTTTGCGAAAAGAGTGGGGCTTTAATGGGTATGTGGTCTCAGATTGTGGTGGGCCTAATAACCTGGTTACTGCCCATAAATATGTAAAAACAAAAGAACTGGCTGCCATGGTATCGATCAAGGCAGGCCTCGATCTGGAATGTGGCCATAATATATACCAGGAACCATTACTGAATGCCTATAAGCAAGGGATGGTATCAATGACTGATATTGATTCTGCAGCTTACCATGTATTAAGGGCAAGAATGAAACTGGGACTATTCGATGATCCTGCCAATAATCCTTACAATAAGTTGGATCCTTCAATAGTGGGCTCCCCAAAACATAAATCACTGGCATTGGAAGCTGCCAGGCAAAGCATGGTGTTATTAAAAAATAAGAACAACATACTTCCTATAAATCTCAAGAAGGTAAAATCAATAGCAGTAGTAGGTATCAATGCCGGTCATGCGGAATTTGGGGGATATAGCGGAGTACCAATTGGTGAACCTGTTTCTATTCTGAAAGGTATCCAAAATAGGGTAGGTAATCAGGTAAAAATAAATTATGCTCCATGGCAGGTAATTACGAAAATGGAAGGTTTTGAATTGATCAAAAAAAATTTTTTTCCGGGAGGGTTACAAGCAGAATATTTTTCAGGAAATACATATTTGACCGGCTCATCTAAAATCAGAAACGATGCAGTAATCAATTTTGAACCTCAAAACCAGGCACCAGACCCATTTTTTCCTAACCCGCCAATGTCTATTCGATGGACAGGGAAATTGCGACCTGAAATCACCGGCAGGTATGGCATTGCATTCTCTTCAGATGATGGTTGTCGTTTAACAATCAATGGAAAGCCGATTATTGATTCATGGGTTAAGCGAAGAGTTAAAACAGATTTTGCAGAGTTCGATTTCGATGCGGGTAAAGAATATACGATTGTAGCAGAATATTTTAATGCTTCAGGCGATGGTACTGCCAAATTGTTTTGGAAAGCGCCTAGCAATGGCAAGCCTGGTCGTGATGTTTTTGCTGAAGCAAGAATGATTGCAAAGCAATCGGACATGACTATTGCCGTATTGGGTATTAACGAATCAATAGAGGCGGAAGGGTTGGATAGAACCACACTGAATCTTCCGAAAGATCAGGAAGCATTCATTAAGGAAATGTATAAAGTAAATCCTAATACAGTAGTTGTTTTAGTAGCCGGAAGTTCTATGGCTATCAAATGGATCAGTGATTCGATTCCGGCAATTATTGATGCATGGTATCCGGGTGAACTGGGAGGAACTGCTGTTGCGGAAGTATTATTTGGTGATTATAATCCGGCAGGGCGCTTGCCGTTAACTTTCTATAATAGTTTAAATGATCTTCCTGCTTTTGATGACTATGATATTACCAAGGGAAGAACTTATCAGTATTTTACAGGAAAGCCATTATATCCTTTTGGTTTTGGATTAAGTTATACAGATTTTGCCTATACTGATTTGTATATACATGATGCCGGTGATAAGCTAACAGTAGATTTCACTATAAAGAATATTGGTAGAGTGGGTGGAGATGAAGTCGCACAGGTATATATCAAACTTCCTGAACTCAATATCCCATTGCCAGTTAAACAACTGAAAGGGTTTAAACGAATTCATCTTACAAGAGGCGAGGCAAAACCGGTTACCCTAATAGTTGATAAAACCCAATTAAGATATTGGGATGAATCACAAGTAAAGTTTGCAATACCTCAAGGGAAATTTACCATCATGGTAGGTGCATCCTCGGATGATATTCGACTAAAACAAATAATAGAATTAAAATAGTCGGCTTTTTGAACTCATAAAAA
>CAIYKV010000150.1 GCA_903926855.1 uncultured Bacteroidota bacterium
CACAGGTGTTCGGAAGAAAATGGGTATTCCTTGCCTATTTTAGGTGTTTAGAATGGTTATAGCTTTAACGCTATATAAATTAAGCCTCACCCATTATACCCATTTGCGCAAGAAGGAACTCATGTTTCTACGGAACATGGAGAAAGTGAAAGGATAAGCAATAAGTATCAAATAAATTTCTTCCGAACACCTGTGGTCATAACACGAACAATGGCGAAAACACTATTTGTTGTTGGTGATAACACCAACAATGGCAAATTTCTTCCGAACACCTGTGGTCGCCTGACCAACAACAAACATTCAGGAATGATGACGAATTAAACTGCTTTAATTAAATAATAATTCTTCTTTCCCTTCTGCACCAATAAATATTTATCCCGCAAAAGATCCGCGTTGGTTAGTTGTGTTTTTTCAGTACTGATTTTTGCTTTATTCAATGCCAATCCACCTGCCTGCCACATTTTTCGGGCTTCGCCTTTACTGGGAAATATTTGGGTATCGGCCAGAAAACTTACCAGGTCATAACCTTCTGCCAGTTGTGATTTTTCGATGTCGGCAGTGGGTACACCTTCCAGTACCTGTAATAATTGATCTTCATTCAGACTTTGCAGCATTTCTGTTGTGGCATTACCGAATAATATATCAGAAGCTTTCATAGCAAAATCGAGATCTTCTTTGCTATGCACAAAACAGGTAAGTTCTTCGGCCAGTTTTTTTTGCAATGCTCTTTCGTGCGGAGCTGATTCGTGTTGAGCAATCAGCGCATCAATTTCGGCCTTGGGTAAAAGCGTAAATATTTTGATCCATTTTTTGGCATCTTCATCGCCTGCATTTAACCAGAACTGATAAAACTGGTAAGGAGATGTTTTGGTGGCATCCAGCCATATATTTCCTTTCTCTGTCTTACCAAATTTGCCACCATCTGCTTTGGTAATCAATGGACAGGTAAATGCAAAAGCTTCACCGCCAGCTTTGCGGCGTATCAATTCAGTGCCGGTAACAATATTACCCCACTGGTCGCTGCCACCCATTTGTAGTTTGCAATTTCTGTTCTGGTATAACCAGTAAAAATCATAACCCTGTACCAGTTGGTAAGTGAACTCGGTAAAACTCATACCCGTTTCGCCCTCCAGTCTTTTTTTTACACTGTCTTTCGACATCATATAATTCACGGTAATATGTTTGCCTACTTCTCTGATAAAATTCAGGAAACTAAAATCTTTGAACCAGTCGTAATTATTCACCATTTCAGCGGCATTGGGTTTGCCAGAACTGAAATCGAGGAATTTCGATAATTGTTTTTTTACACCGGTAAGATTGTGGCTCAATACTTTTTCACTCAATAAATTTCTTTCCTCACTTTTACCACTGGGGTCGCCCACCATACCTGTGGCACCGCCTACCAGCGCAAAAGGTTTGTGACCCGCTTTTTGCAGATGCACCAATAATAATATTGGGACCAGGCTGCCTATATGCAGACTATCGGAAGTAGGATCAAAACCTATATAACCCGAAACCATTTCTTTTTGTAAAAGTTCTGCTGTGCCCGGCATGATATCCTGTATCATTCCCCTCCACTGTAATTCTTCTATCAGATTCATCTTTGCTGTTTGGGCAAAAATAAGGAATAGTCTGTGGTTTAAGCTTTGGGGTTTTTAGATAAGGATTGGTTAAGCAGGAATAAATTTATTCTGTATCAACTATTCACTATTCTCTATTTTTGTATTTATGAGAACTGTTGGTGATGGTACCCGGATTTTAAATTTTCTGATTGATACGCTGATCATATTTGCATTGGCCTACGCGGCTTACCGGGGCTGGACATGGTATGTGGTCTATTGGCGGTATCCACATTATAATTTTGACTGGTTCTTCTTTGGGGTACTTTTTTTCTATTATCTTTTTTTTGAAGGATTGTTTGGCCGAACACCGGGCAAATGGTTTAGCTATACGAAAGTAGTGGCACTGGATGGCTCCAGGCCATTATTTGGGTGGATCTTTATCAGAAGTCTTTCCCGCCTTATTTTGATTGATATGTTTTTTATTCCTTTCCTCGGAAAGCCTTTACATGATTACCTAAGCAGAACCCGTCTGGTAGAGGCATAGGAACCCGTATAAATGGATATAAAAAAATGAGAATCCCAAACATTCCTGAATTCGCAATCGCGGGCAGTTGTATTGTTCTATTTTTGCGACCATCTTTTTATTTGCAATAGATATTTGTATTTTCTGATATGGCCAAAATAGCAATCAATATAGCAACCGGTAGTTTACAACAGGCGGAAATGATCGTTGGAATAGACCTGGGAACCACGAATAGCCTGGTGGCAATTATTCATCCGGAAAGTAAAATTCCCGTTGCTTTAAAGGAACATGATAGCAGTAGCCTGGTACCCAGTATCATACATTTTGATACTTTGGGCAACCCTACCGTTGGGGAAGCCGCGAGATTATTTCTGGAAACCGATCCGCAGAACACCATTTTTAGCGCAAAAAGGTTGATGGGTAAAAGCTATAAAGACATACAAGAAAATGCCGGTTTCTTTACCTATAAAGTGATTGATGATGATACAGAAAGCCTGGTAAAAGTACAGGTAGGAAATACATTTTATTCGCCGGTTGAATTATCCTCCCTTATTTTAAAAGAACTTAAGCAAAGAGCGGAGCATATTCTCAAAACACCGGTTTCCAAAGCAGTAGTAACAGTACCTGCTTATTTTAATGATGCACAAAGACAGGCAACACGAGATGCAGGGAAACTGGCAGGGTTGGATATTTTACGCATCGTCAATGAGCCAACTGCGGCTAGTCTTGCGTATGGTTTGGGACTGAATAAAGATGAAGAGAAAACCATTGCGGTGTATGATCTGGGTGGAGGCACATTTGATATCTCTATTCTGAAAATAACCAATGGAATTTTTGAAGTACTAAGTACTAATGGAAATACTTATTTGGGAGGTGATGATATAGATAGAATGATTGTTCAATACTGGATGCAGCAATCGGGTATTTCCATGGAAGAATTAAAAAGCAACCAGGAATTATCACAGGGATTGCGTTTGCGTGCCGAAGAAGCCAAAAAATACCTGAGTACTCATGATGCATTTGAAGTGAATTGGAACGGAGATATTTTAGCCTTAACCCGGGAAGTTTTTGAAGGATTGATTCAATCATTAATTGATCAAACTATTCAATGTTGTAGTAATGCACTCAGTGATGCAAAACTGACTGCATCAGCCATTGATACTATTGTAATGGTGGGAGGAAGTACACGTGTGCCTGCCATAAAAAAAGCAGTGAGTGATTTCTTTGGAAAACCAGTAAACGATTCTGTTAACCCTGATGAAGTAGTAGCATTGGGTGCAGCCATACAGGCCGATATATTGGCAGGAAATAATAAAGATTTTCTTTTATTGGATATTACGCCTTTGAGTCTGGGTATTGAAACCATGGGTGGATTAATGGATGTATTGATTCCGCGAAATGCAAAAATACCCACCAAAGCAGGCCGACAATATACCACGCATAAAGATGGACAATCAGATATGCGGATCTCTGTATACCAGGGCGAAAGGGATCTGGTCAAGGATAACCGTAAACTCGCAGAATTCAGTTTAAAAGGAATACCTGGTATGCCGGCTGGTTTACCAAAGGTAGAAGTGAGTTTTTTGATTAATGCAGATGGAATATTGGTGGTGAGAGCTAAAGAATTAAGAAGTGGAGTAGAACAGGAGATAGAAGTAAAATCACAATACGGACTTACCGATGAAGAAGTAGAAAAAATGTTGCTGGATAGTATCACGCATGCAAAAGAAGATATGCAGATAAGGGCTTTGGTAGAAGCGAGAACAGAAGGGGAAGAGATATTGACGGTAACAGAAAAATTTATTGCCAAAAATGCCTCCCTGCTAACAGCTGAAGAAATAACCGCCACCGCTTCCGCCATGCAGGCATTGCAATTAGCGCTAACCATGGAAGACAAAAACCTGATTCATTCCAAAATTGAAGAACTCAACGAAGTAACCCGTCCATTTGCCGAAAGAGCGATGGATGTGGCGGTGGGGGAAGCGTTGAGAGGGAGGGTAATTTAGGGATTGGCCATTGGCTATTGGCTTTGTTTGGGAATTATTATAGAAGATATTTTCTTTCAAGTAATAATGCAAAGCAATCGCCAAAGGCCAACTGCTAATAGCCTAAAGTCAATGGCTAATAGCCAGCCGCCCTACTCAATCCCAACCTCCATTCTCCGCTGAATATACTTACCCAGGATATCAAATTCAATATTTACAATCGATCCTTTAGTTACCTCTGAAATATTGGTGTGTTCAAAAGTGTAAGGGATTACGGCAATGCTGAAACTGTTTTTGCCGATTGCAAAGCAGGTTAGGCTGGTACCATTTACAGAGATGGATCCTTTTTCAATAACCAGGGAGGCAAAAGACGAGGGAAATTCAAAACGGTATTCCCAGCTTCCATCCAGGTCCTTTCGGTCGATGCAAATGGCGGTGGTGTCTACATGACCCTGAACAATATGACCATCCAGCCGGCTATTCATTACCATACATCTTTCGAGATTAATCAAGTTGCCTTCCTTCCAGGTTGAAAGGTTGGTTTTTAACAGGGTTTCTTCAATAGCGGTTATCCTGTGCATGCCTGGTTTTAATTCTTCTACTGTAAGGCAAACGCCGTTATGGCTTACGCTCTGATCAACTTTTAATTGGTCGGAAATCAGGGAACTGATCCAGAAACTCAGATTGGTGCCCGTTTTTGAAACGGATACCAGTTTGCCGGTACACTCAATAATGCCTGTAAACATGAGTGCAAGGTAAATTCCAATTCCTGATTTACAAATCCTTTCCTCAACAAGCTGATTTCATGGGTAAATGAAAGCCGGAACCCGGGTATAAACCCCAATTCCCTTATCCGGAAAGCAAAAACGAATTTTTCTTGGAACTTTCAAATCAAATCCTATCTTTGCCGTCCTAAAAACACCTGAGGAGGTATTACAGCTATGCTTATCATCGATTCAAAAGATTGTGAAAACATCGACAAGGCGCTTAAGAAGTACAAGAAAAAGTTTGAAAAAAGTAAAACTTTGTTACAATTAAGAGAGCGCCAGGCTTTTATCAAGCCATCAGTAGTTCGTCGTGGACAAGTACTGAAAGCAATCTACAAGCAGAACATTGCCAGCGGAAAGATAGAAGGATAATCCTTTCCCTGATCCAATCATATTTAAGTAGCCTTAGTTTACTAACTTTAGGCTACTTTTTTTATGCCCATTACGCAATACCCGCAAATCGCCGCTTTTCTGGATTATCTCAAATATGAAAAGAGATACTCACAGCATACGATTATTTCTTATCAGAATGATCTGGAGCAGTTTTTTGCTTACCTGAGCAGCCAATTCGATTCTCCGCCCGTAAACCAGATAACTGCCATGTATGTGAGGAGTTGGCTGGCAGAGATGAAGGAAGATGAGATCAGTTCCAAAACCCTGAACCGGAAAATATCCTCCCTCAAATCATTTTTTAAATATGAAATGAAGCTGGGGCATATCGAGCAAACACCTATGACTACCGTGGTGGCTCCTCGAATTGGAAAACGTTTACCGGTTTTTGTGGAAGAAAAAGATATGTCAACCCTGTTGAACCATGTAACCTTTACACACGACTGGAAGGGCCGGACTGAGCGATTGGTGATTCAACTGTTTTATAGCACGGGCATGCGTTTAAGCGAATTAATCCATTTAAAGGAATCGCAACTGGATCCTTCCAATTCGCAACTAAAAGTACTGGGTAAGGGTAATAAGGAAAGGATACTCCCATTAGCACCTGAATTGATGGCGGATATTCAGGCCTATATTACCGAGAAGCCTGAAAAACAGGAAGGTGTGCATACCGTTTTTATTACCTCCAAAGGTAAAATGCTACAGCCCAGGTCAGTATATGCTTTTGTAAAACAGCATTTGGCAGAAGTTACCACGATACAGAAAAAGAGTCCACATATACTCAGACATAGCTTTGCCACCCACCTGATGAACCATGGAGCAGATCTGAATGCTGTGAAGGAATTACTGGGACATACCAGTCTGGCTGCCACCCAGGTATATACACATAACACCATTGAAAAGCTCAAGGAAGTATTTAATAAAGCGCATCCTAAAGCCTGATTGGTAAGACTTTCCCAATACCCTAAAAAATGGGTCAGATAATTCTTTTTTCCTTTCTTTTTTTCGTAACTTGTATTCCCTGTTCAGGTAGTAAGTTCAGGTAGTATTGAAATAGATTCACAAGTTCTTTTACATATTATTTCTTAACCGTTTAAACGTGGTATTTATGAACGTTAACATCCAAACCGTGCATTTTGATGCGGACAACAAGCTGGTTGATTATGTAACCCGGAAACTCGACAAATTGAACACTTTTCATGATAGTATCCTGAAAGTGGAAGTATTTCTAAAGTTGGATAATGTGGTACATAATATTAAGGACAAAATTGTAGAGATTAAAATACATGTTCCGAAACATGATTTTTTTGCAAAAGCTTCCACAAAATCATTTGAAGAATCATTTGATAATGCAATGGAATCGCTGATTTCACAAATAAAAAGAAAAAAAGACAAAGTAGCTGCCTAATACAAAGCGCCTCAATTTTACATTGAGGCGCTTTTTTTTTGCATATAAAAGATGGGTAAACAAAATTATTTTTTTATGGGAAAATGACGGATGGCTTCATCCAGAGAAACGATTTTACCGTTTGATATTTTCAGATCATTGATGATGGCCACTGAATCCATTTTTCCTTTTTTATCTGTGTTTATTTCCGTATACCACAGGGTAACATACTCTTCCTTCTTGTCTTTAGAAATCACAGATTCAAAATCATGCATATCCACTTTTAAAGAAGCCCTGTCTTTCCAACTGCTGACAAAAATAACTTTCAGACTGTCTTTAGAAAGTTTGCGATCCACATAATCTTCTTTCCAGTCAACTGAATCTGCAAAAAAACCAATGCTTTCATCGAGCTTATTATTTTCAAAGGCTTTCAGGGCACTCAAAGCAACCGCCGTATTTTTCGAACTACCTGTTTCCCAATTATCAGGGTATTTGATCGTATAGGCATATACAGGTTTGGAAGTATCCGCATTATCCGGCTTAAAAGTAGATTTGTCCGAACTGGTATTACAACTAAAAGCGATACCAATAACGAGTAAAAGGAAGAAGTTCTTTTGCATAAGGTCTGTTTTGGTTAAAAATTGTATCGGGTAAGATAGACTGCATTTTCTGAAAATGCAATAAAGCACGATTATTAAACCAGAATAACCTATAATATGCCTTTACGCGTGTAAGGTACTTCTTGATTTTGGAGTGGATTTCGTTGTATTTGCGTCTTATTTCCTTCTATATTCCTTCGATTACAACCGAAGCCGCTTCGATTGTAACCGAAGAATGCTAAAGCAGGCTTCGGTTGTAATCGAAGCGGAACCGAAGAAAATACGACGGGAATACGAAGAAAACCTCTATCTGTGTATTTAGCCATTTATTGGTGAAATTACCCAGTTAGAGAACCCGGTTATATCAGGGAATAAGTTGCCTGAAAATACCCGGATAAATGGCTTTTTGGGGGATATAGGTAAAACCTGTTGAAAACTGCCTGAAAATTTTCGAGCCAAAATTTTGCTGAATTAAGTTTTCCATTACCTTTGCCATCCCAAAAAATGGGATAGTTCTTTGTGTTTTTGATTTTTGGAAGGCTTGATTTGGAATTTGAAATACCAGACAATTTTTAAAAATACAGCCATTTAACAGGGAATCCTGTTACCTGATTCCAAATAAAATGCCGAAGTAGCTCAGCTGGTAGAGCAGCTGATTTGTAATCAGCAGGTCGCGGGTTCGAGTCCCATCTTCGGCTCA
>CAIYKV010000151.1 GCA_903926855.1 uncultured Bacteroidota bacterium
CCATTATTTGCCCAAATTGGTACGGGTGCAACCGTTACCATCATTACTTTGCTCAGTGCCATATCCGGAACCTGGGTGTATGGATTAGTAAGAGAAAAACTTCCACATTAATAGTATTCTGAAAAAATAAGCAATGCATTTGCGATCAAATTGGTTCCCTTTATTAATAATTACCATCATCCTTTATTTAGTTATACAGGGATTGTTGCAAAAGGATCATTCAAATAAAACAATCCAGGCAGAAAATAAATCTGATTGCTGGACAGGTGCAGGCGAATACCAGATACCTGTTAATTCGCAGGGAGACCTGATCAGGTATGGAAGAGATTTGATTGTAAGAACGGCTTATTACCTGGGTCCAAAAGGCAAAGTTGCCCATATCAGTAATGGTATGAATTGTCAGAATTGTCACCTAGAAGCAGGTACCAAACCCTGGGGTAATAATTATGGTGCAGTAGCCGCTACCTATCCAAAATTCAGGGAACGATCCGGCACAGTAGAAAGTATTATGAAGCGTGTGAATGATTGTATTGAAAGGAGCCTGAACGGACAGGCACTGGATAGTAATAGTCATGAAATGAAAGCCATTGTCAGTTATATAAAATGGCTGGGGGTAGATGTTAAAAAAGGAAGTAAACCCAAGGGTTCTGGCATTATGGATCTTCCACATTTAAACAGGGCGGCAGATCCGGTAAAAGGGAATCTTGTTTATGTAACAGTATGTGAGAAATGTCATGGTAAACAGGGAGAAGGTCAGATGAATACAGATGGAATTACTTATTTGTACCCACCATTATGGGGAAATCATAGTTATAATATCGGTGCCGGTCTCTATCGTATTTCCAGATTGGCAGGATATGTAAAGAATAATATGCCCAACCCTTTAAATTATCATAACCCCCAATTAACCAATGAGCAGGCATGGGATGTAGCTGCATTTGTAAACGATCAACCCAGACCTTCAAAAGATATCAGCAAAGACTGGCCAAGAATTGCCGGCAAACCCTTTGATCATCCTTTTGGTCCGTATGCAGATAATTTGAGTGAAGAGAGGCATAAGTTTGGGCCGTGGAAATAATATTAATTAGTCCCGAGTACTCGGGATGAAAATGTGGTAATTTGAAAATTGATTCGCTTATTGAATTTTGGTTAATAGGATGATTTCAATTTCTATGATTTTATCCACAATACTCGCTGCGAATTTTCAAATTTTCAAATTTTCAAATTATTAAATTAATCAATCCTCCTTTTCATCAACCAATCTACCTGTACATCATCTCCTAGTAAGAAATCATGTTTTCCGAATTTTTCGAAGCCAAATGCGGTGTAAAAACCAATGGCTCTTTCGTTGTATTCCCAAACTCCCAGCCATACCCAGTTTCGTTTTAATTTTATGGCGTAGTCAAGTGCCGTATTCATCAGGGTGGCTCCTATTCCTTTGCCAATATGTGATTTTCGGGTATACAGACGGCATATTTCAATAGCATTTTTGGAGTCAAGGGCTTCGTGTGTGCCTTCTCTCAAAAAAATATAGCCAACCATCTCATTACCCTCATAGGCAAGTAAAAATGTATTGCCTGGTAATCCTACTTCCTGCATTAACTGTACCCGGCTGAATTGTTCGGTTAAAAATTTATCCATATCTGCCTGGGTATTGTGATCGGCAAATGTTTCATAAAAAGTTTCCCTGCTAAGATCCGCTATCTGTTCCGCGTCATTTTTAGTGGCTGGTCTGATATTGATTTTGGTCATGAGTTTATCTGTATGAATGGACATAGCATTTTTGACAAGTTATATTCAGGTAGGTAATAATAAGATTTATAATTACTGGCAATTTTCTATTACCATAGCACTTGCTCCCCCACCGCCATTACAAATGGCAGCTACCCCCAATTTCCCATTATGTTGTTTCAGTACATTGATCAGGGTTACCAGAATTCTTGCCCCGCTGCAACCCAGTGGATGACCCAAAGAAACTGCTCCGCCATGCACATTTACTTTGGCCGGGTCTAATTGCAATTTTTGAATATTGGCTATCCCCACAACAGAGAACGCTTCATTCAATTCAGTATAATCAATATCACTTAATTGCAGACCGGCTTTTGCAAGGGCTTTTGGAATAGCCAATGAAGGAGTAGTCGTAAACCATTCTGGTGCCTGTTCCGCATCTGCATAACTGCGAATGATGGCCAGGGGTTTAATTCCCATGGCATCTGCTTTTTCTTTACTCATCAATACAAGCGCAGCTGCCCCATCATTCATGGTAGAAGCATTAGCCGCCGTAACCGTTCCATCTTTTGTGAATGCGGGTTTTAGCTCGGGTATTTTATCAAACTTTACATTGAAAGCTTCTTCATCTTTTGCAAATAGAATAGGGTCTCCTTTGCGTTGTGGAATTTCTACAGGTACAATTTCTGTAGCAAAATATCCTTTCTCCCAGGCAGACTGGCTTCGCTGGTAACTTTGAATGGCAAATGCATCCTGTTCTTCTCTGGAAATATGGCATTCTTTAGCACAAAGTTCCGCTGCATTACCCATCGCATAATTTTGGTAAACATCCGTTAACCCATCTTTTGCCAGGCCATCAATCACCGTAACATTACCATATTTATTCCCCCATCTAAGATTTGCATTGTAAAAAGGAACATTGCTCATGCTTTCCATTCCTCCGGCTACAATAATATCCACATCTCCCAATAAAATACTTTGTGCAGCCTGGGCAATGGCTTTCATGCCGCTGGCACATACTTTATTTACCGTAGTGGCAATTACATTATCGGGTAGTCCTGCAAATTTTGAAGCCTGTCTGGCAGGTGCCTGTCCGGTATTGGCTTGTATCACACATCCCATCAGCACTTCCTGCACATTAGCAGGCTGTAATCCGGCTTTTGCAACTGCTGCTTTAATGGCAATGGCCCCTAATTGAGGGGCGGTAAAATCTTTCAAACTCCCTCCAAAACTACCAATCGGAGTTCTTACAGCGGAAACAATATAGACGATCTTCTGACTCATTTTTTTACATTTAAAGCGTAAATATAGGATTTTGAACTAACACACGTTAGTTTTAGAGAAAACTTGAATACTTTTACAATGGGAAGTAATGGGTTCGCCTTATTGTATACTTACCTCATCCCAGCTGGTTTTGCCCAAGGATGAGTTTATCTATTTGACAAAACAGCTATTGATACTGTTTACCCAATTTAAGTAACTAATTTAGATCTATGGAAATCATAAACGACCTGCGACTGGCAGTATTAATTGATGCGGATAATGTTCCCTATGCGAATATTAAAGAAATGCTGGAAGAAATTACAAAATACGGTACGCCCACATTTAAGCGTATTTATGCCGACTGGACAAAACCCACAGTTTCCGGCTGGAAAACCGTGTTATTGGAAAATGCAATTACGCCTATCCAACAATATAGTTATTCAAGCGGCAAAAATTCTAGCGATAGCGCCATGATCATTGATGCCATGGATATTTTATATTCAGGTAAAGTGGATGGATTCTGTATTGTATCCAGCGATAGTGATTTCACAAGACTCGCCATTCGTTTACGGGAAGCCGGTATGAAAGTGATTGGTTTTGGTGAAAAGAAAACCTTGAAACCATTTATAACTGCTTGCGACAAATTTGTATACCTGGAAATTTTAAAAGTAGAAGAACCGATAAAAGAAAAAAGCGATTCCCATCGCAATAACAAGGCTGCCGATAAAAAATCAATCACCCCACTCAATAAAATTGATGCCGACCTTCTTCGCTTATTAAAAGATAGTATTACTGACCTGGCTGATGAAGAAGGCTGGGCCCACCTCGGAACCCTGGGCAGTACCATCCTCAAAAAGAAACCCGATTTTGACGCCCGAAACTACGGTTTTACTAAACTTCTCCCCCTTATCAAAAGCATGAATAAATTCGATATCGACGAACGTGAAACCGGCAGGAATAAAACTAAGAATGTATATCTGAGAATGAAAGAGGCAATTAATAATTAACAATTTCACTCCCTAAAAATTTGACTATTAATATTTATTACTTATAAACCGGAATTAGCCAATTGCCAGGAAGATCACTACCATATCGTTCCCAATTATTAATTCTTAATTATTAATTATCAACTGTATTCCTGTTTTTCCAAAATTTATCTTCTGTTGTTTATACAAAGCCCCGGTTGTCATTTTGAAGGTCTTTTTGCTCATGCCGAAAAAATCGTAGATTTCTTTGGGGTCAGATTTATCATTGTAGGGCAGGTAGCCATCATGTTCTGTTAAGAGGCGAAGTATTTTGTCTGCTTCATCTTCTACTTTCTGGTACCCCGGCTTACCGAGTACTACATCGATTTTATTATCCGGACGAATGGTTTTGATAAAACCACTGTATTTATTTCCAATCTGGACATTGGTATACACTTCATTGCTATGCAGGATACCGGTATGCTGGTTATTGATGATCATGATATAGCCTAATTCAGACTGGCGATAGGCAATTAGGTCTACTAAATCCTTTTCCTTTACCGTCAGTTCATCATTACTTAATAAAGATTCAATCTTTTCCGTAGCTGCTACCCTGCCGGTCATCTCATCAATATAGAGTTTTACCAGGTATTCAGCCCCTTCACGCATACCACCCAATTGCTTTGATTTGGGTACAAACAAATCTTTCATCAGGCCCCAGTCTAAGAATGCGCCCAAGCCGGTTACAGAAACTACTTTCATTTTCACAATATCCCCTACAACGGCTTTGGGTGTTTGGGTGGTGGCAATCAGTCGGTTATCTGAATCATGGTATACAAATACTTTTAATTCATCTCCCATGCGAAGTGAACGGGGTGCAAATCTTTTGGGTAGCAAAATTCCCTCACCTCCATCATCCAAATAAAAACCAAAATCTACTTTTCTGCTTACTTTGAGCGTATTATACTGTCCAACTGCAACGGGTTCCATTCTGTAGTTAATTTCTGCAAAGGTATGATTGTTTCATTTGTAGCATTTATGATAAGCTTTGCACATAATTTTTGAAGTAAACAGACTAAAAATGAAAGGAAAACAGGAGAATAGCAAATGGTATACGTTTCTAAGGTTTTATGAAGCACTACCCAGATTACTCAACATAAGAATTAGCATTTCATTTACACTGAACTATTTGATTCTGTGTAGATTACAAAAGAAATCCAGCTCTCAGGTGACAGAAATGTTGATATCTTATCTGCATTCACGGCCAAAGGATTAAACCCTTTTAATATTTTGCAAAGGTATGCAACGAGTGATCGCGATTTTGATGTGCTTTTCCATTTTGGTAACAGGTAAGATCTCATTTGGACAAAATCTGAATGGCCATTGGTTTGGAGTAGGTGTAGTTCAGGAGCCCAAACAAAATAATAATTACCTGGCTGAACTGGTGATTAGGCAAAAGGACAAAGCTATCTGGGGTGCCTTGTTCTATTACTTCAAAGACAGCCTGGTTTTCTCACGTATCAGTGGCAGCTTCGATAAAAAAACCAGGATTCTCACTTTACAACCTTTCCCGCTTATTTATTACCGCTCACCTACTATTAAAAACAGTATTGATTGTAATATGTCGGGCTATTTTCGACTGGTAGCCTCTAAAACAGGCTCTCAATTGGAAGGAAAACTGGTAAGCGATGAGGATCATAAATACACGGTTCCTGATATTGTATTTAAACTTAAGAAATCCAATGATACGGCTAAACTGGTTATGAAAGATGAACCTGATTCTGCTTCCAAGCCTTTGGTCATGTCTACTCCCATGAAAGCCTTGTTCCAGTCGCCAGAATACAAACGAATAAAAGATACGCTTGTATCAACCCGGGGAGATACCCAAATAAACAACCTAAGCCCTACCCAGATTACCCCCCGCGTAAACAATACATTTGAAGCCTTCAAAAAAAGACAGAAGGAACTGACCAAAGTAATGGAAGTAAATAATAGTACGCTCAGGCTTGAGTTCTATGATAATGGCGTAGTTGATAACGATTCGATATCCGTATTCTTTAACAACAAACAGGTATTACAAGACAGCCGACTAGATATCACCCCACTAAAAATTACGGTTCAATTAGATACTACGCTTGAGTATAACGAACTCAGTATGTTTGCGATTAACCTCGGCAATATACCACCGAATACCGCATTACTCGTTTTGTATGACGGCACCATTCGTTATGAAATATTCTTATCCAGTGATCTAAAATCCAGTGCCACACTGCGACTCAGAAAGAGAAAGGCAATTAACAATTAATAATTGAAGATAGTTTTATCATTAAATGCACTACCATTCGCCAAACGAATTGGTTATAAAATTCAAGCAAATGGTACTAACCTATAGATATCAAAAAAAATAATTATTAATTCTTAATTGTTAATTATTAATTGC
>CAIYKV010000152.1 GCA_903926855.1 uncultured Bacteroidota bacterium
TGGGGATGTACTAGTCGGTCTTGCAAAATTTTCTCTTTCCTTTTTACAGAAAGGATATAATCACCATTGAGTAATACTTCCAGAGCAGCTTTACCAGCGGAACAGGAAACCGGGTGACCACCAAATGTGGTGATATGGCCCAAGACAGGATCATGGGTTAAGGTGTTCATCAATTTGCGATCTGCTATAAACGCTCCGAGCGGCATTCCACCACCCAATGCTTTACCCAATAACAAAATATCCGGCACTATCCCAAATTGCTCAAATGCCCAAAGAGAACCTGTTCGGCCAAAACCGGCCTGGATCTCATCAAGAATTAATAAAACACAATGCTCATTACATTTATTCCGAATGGCTTGTAACCAGTCGGGATGCGGAGATAAAATACCACTTTCGGCCTGCACAGTTTCCATAATCACACAGGCTGTTGAAGAATCGATGGTATTGATCATTCCCCAATCATTATAATCACAATGATAGATGTCGGGTAATAGCGGGCGGAATGCGTTTCTCCAATACTCATCTCCCATAATACTCAATGCGCCTTGTGTACTGCCATGATAAGCATTTGTAAACGAAATCATTTTTGAGCGACCAGTTACTCTTTTAGCCAGTTTCATGGCTCCTTCTGTGGCTTCAGCTCCGCTATTGGTGAAATAAACAGAATCTAAAGTTGCGGGTAAATGATCAGTCAGCAGTTTTGCGTAAGCTGTTTGTGGCGATTCGATAAATTCGCCGTACACAATCAGGTGCATATAAGCAGCTGACTGGTCCTGCACCGCTTTTACCACTGCCGGATTACCATGCCCGATATTACATACGCTGAAGCCTGCAATCAGGTCAACATATTGTTTTCCATCCACATCCCATAAATGAATACCCTTAGCCCTTACCATTTCAATGGCAATAGGAGCATCGGAGGTTTGCGCCACATGATTCAAAAAAATCTGCCTGTTATTCATATCCTTCCTGCAAAGATGAAGTCATTTTATGTGAAATCCACGGTTTCGGTCCTGATTTGTCCGATTCAATCCTAAATACCTGTAAAACTATTAGTCGCTGAAAACTATCAACAAAACCCGGAAACAAAGAGATTGATCATAAAATCAACAGATAGAAAATTCCTAAAATTTTCTATCTGTTGATTTTTGTTTTCTAAAATATACTTGTTCTGCAAGCAATCCCTTTTTCGTAACTTTACTATGTCAAAAAAAGCATCCTCATTATTTTTTATCTGGTAAATCACTTATCATGGCAACCATTCTTCCGGTTCAGGGAAAAGAGCCCCAATTCGGCAACAACTGTTTTATTGCACCCAATGCCACTATCGTGGGTGATGTGATTATGGGTGATGAGTGTAGTGTATGGTTTAATACGGTAATCAGGGGCGATGTCAACTATATTAAGATTGGAAACAAAGTAAACATACAGGATGGTGCCATTATACATTGCACCTACCAGAAAAATCCAACAGTAATCGGTAATAATGTATCCATTGGTCACAATGCCCTGGTGCATGGATGTACTATTCACGACAATGTATTAGTAGGAATGGGTGCGATTGTGATGGACAAATGTGATATACACAGTAATTCCATCATTGCAGCAGGCGCAGTATTACTGGAAGGAACCGTAGTAGAAGCCGGAAGTATTTATGCAGGTGTTCCCGCTAAAAAAGTAAAAGATATTTCAAAAGACCTGATCAGTGGAGAAATCAACCGGATCGCAAACAATTATGTAAAATATGCTTCCTGGTTTGATGCGTATAATGAAACACCGGTGAAATAATCGCCGGCGAGGGTAGCAGGCAACTTTACTAAATAGTATTCAATCCAATAAGATGAAATATTGTTTTTTATTTGTCTTGGCGATAGTAACCATTTTTTCATCCTGCGGATTATTCCGTAGTTCCTATGGATGCCCTACCAACGGGAAAAATATTGGTGCAGAGCGTCTTTTATCCGGTGATGCCAAAGCCATTAAAGCAGCGAAGAAAGCTGGCCCGTTCCTGGGAGCAAAAAGTTTTTAATCAACTTTAATAATTTGTGTCATCCATCGTATCCAAAATGGTCAGATAGCTGATATATCTTTCTTCGGATACGGTACCTGCATTCACGGCTTTTTTTACGGCACAGTCTTTTTCGTTGATATGCATACAATTATTGAACTGGCAATCATTGATCAATACCCGCATTTCAGGGAAATAATGAGATAGTTCCTGTTTGCTGATATCTACCAGCCCAAATTCACGAACACCGGGTGTGTCGATAATACGACCTCCATTTTCTAAATCAAACATTTCTGCAAAGGTGGTGGTATGCAAACCTTTGCCACTCCAGCCACTCACTTCCTGTGTCCGCAACTGAAACCCTGGAAATAGTGCATTGATAAAAGTAGACTTACCTACGCCACTATGTCCGCTTAACAATGTGGTCTTATTCTGCAAGAGAGATTTCACTTCCGCTATCCCTTCATTTTTCTCTACGCTTGCGAGTACTACTTTATACCCTATGGTTTCATAGATATTTTTAAGTAACAGAAACTTCTCCATTTCCTTTTTCCGGTAGAGATCCGATTTATTGAATACAATAATCGCGGGTATATGATATGACTCGCAGGAAACCAGGAACCGATCCATAAACCCTTGAGAAGTCTTGGGTTCCTTTAATGTGGCAAATAAAATACTCTGGTCAAGGTTAGAAGCAATGATATGATGCTGGTGCTTATTATGCGGAGAAACCCTTGCCACATAATTTCGGCGATCATAAATATGATCGATCATCGCAGACTCTTCCTGAATATCCTCAATTTCCATTTCCACTTCATCTCCTACTGCGATGGGGTTGGTGGAGCTGATCTCATCTATTTTAAAAATTCCCTTAATGCGCGCATTATATAGTTTTCCGTTCGCGGCTTTTGCCACATACCAGGATCCTGTAGATTTATAGATACTCGCCTTCATTGGTGCGAAGATAATACTGTATTTACGTTTAGGGGAGGGAAAGATAGGGGGGATGGGTTGCGGGTTTGGAGTTTGGGGTTTGGGGTTTTATATGGGTGATGAAAAGGAGGTTCCATTGTAAATTCAATATCTTTGCGGCTATGGCGAAATTTGCACACGATGAAATTGTTCCTTATCAGCAAAGTGATCTGGAAAAAAAGGAGCAGGTAGCAAACATGTTTAATAGTATAGCTTACCGATATGATTTTCTGAATCGATTTTTAAGTGTTGGCATTGATATACAATGGCGTAAAAAAGCCATCCGGCAGTTAGAAAATCTACAACCCAAAAAAATACTGGATGTTGCTACAGGTACGGGTGATGTAGCCATTCTTACGTATCAGATGCTCAAACCTGAACAGATTATTGGTATTGATATCTCTGAAGGAATGCTGGACCTGGGCAAAAAGAAACTGGAGAAACTGAATCTTACCCAACATATCTCTTTACAAACCGGTGATAGCGAAGTGATCCTTTTTGAAGACAATCAATTTGATGCGATTACGGTTGCTTTTGGTGTTCGTAATTTTCAGAACCTCGTAAAAGGTCTGCAGGAAATGTATCGGGTACTGAAACCAGGCGGGAAACTGGTTGTACTCGAATTTTCAAAACCTACTCAAATCGGTTTTAAACAGATCTATAAATTCTACATGAATGTGGCAGCACCTGCCTTCGGAAAGCTGTTTTCCAAAAACAGGGAAGCCTATCAATATCTGAATGATAGTGTACAAGCTTTCCCAGAAGGCCCCGCTTTCATAAATATCATGAAGGAGGCCGGATTTACAGAAACCTACCTGAAAAGATTGAGTTTTGGCATCTGCACCATCTATTGCGGAACCAAATCTGCCCTTCTGTGAAAATCCGTGCATCTGTGGCTAAAAACTGATGATCACAGGTACCAGAAAGTTGTTAAAACCCGATTCACTCCAGCCAAAACTCACAAACCCTTATTATATTGCACCTGCTCAACCCTCAAAAATCATTAAATAGTCCTTTATTGCCCTGATTTCTACCCAAAGGCTTTACATTTATTTACCTAACTGATGGATAGTAAATTGACAAATTCAGGACTTCGTATATCCAGGAAGCAACTATTATTGCTACCTCTTGTGATTGTTTTGTTCTGTACAGGGAAAGTGCAGGCACAAAATGATGTGGAGATTTACCGCCCTTACCATGATAATCTGGTTTACTATTTTGGGTTAACACTTGGTTATAACAGCTCCTACCTGCATCTTTCCAAATCACAGAAATTTCTGCAGAGTGATAGTATTGTAGTTACAGAACCGGGCAGAAGCGGTGGCATTGCGATGGCGCTTTTGGCTACGGCGCGTATGAATGATCATTTCCAATTCAGGATCAATCCGGGACTGGTGATCGGAGGTGCAAAATATATATCCTATACCCTTAATAAACCCGCCCTGGGCGAAACCACTTTTCAAACACAGATGCTGCCTTCCACACTGGTAACATTCCCTTTTCAGATCAAGTTCAACTCCGACAGGATACAGAATTTCAGAACTTATATGATGGCAGGGTTAAAATATGATATTGATTTATCAAGCAATTCAGCCGCCCGTAATGCAGATAATATGGTAAAACTGGGTAAATATGATTTTGGATACGAACTGGCCCTTGGATTTAATTTTTACCTTCCCTTTGTAACCATTTCTCCGGAAATTAAGATCAGTAATGGGCTTACCAACCTCTTAAAGTCGGACCCTACCCTGAAATACTCAAATGTATTTGACCAGATACTGTCCCGGATGGTATGCTTTTCCATTCATTTCGAAGACTAAGCCTTGCAAAGTTTCCGCTTTGCTGATTCGTTTACTACAATAGAAAATATTAGCGCAATCCACACCAGTTCATCCCAAGATGTAATAAATTGCCTTCTATTCCCAGTTTAGCTAATATTTGAGCCTATGAAAGCGTATCTGATAAAAGACACCTGTATTATCAATGAGGGGCAAAGAATTTTTGGGGATGTATTGATCAAGAACGGACGTATTGAAAAAATTGGATCAGCTATTCAACCGGAAGGGAATTTCGTTGAGATCATTGGTAAAGACAAAATACTGGTACCGGGTGCTATCGACGACCAGGTTCATTTTCGGGAACCCGGTCTGACCCATAAAGCCAATATTTATACGGAAGCAAAAGCGGCAGTTGCCGGAGGGGTTACTTCTTTTATGGAGATGCCTAATACCAATCCGCCAGCGTTTACACATGAATTGCTGGAGGAAAAATATGAGATTGCTAAGCGGACTTCCCTGGGTAATTACTCGTTTTATATGGGCACTTCCAATACAAACCTGGAAGAGGTGCTGAAAACCAATAAACGAAAAAATGATATCTGCGGGGTAAAAATATTCATGGGATCTTCTACTGGCAATTTGCTGGTAGACAATTCGCTGACACTTGATAAAATTTTTGCCGGTTCTGAATTATTGATTGCTACTCATTGTGAAGAAGAAAGTATCATCAAAGCAAACCTGCAGCAACTAAAACAGGTGAAACCCGTTCTCGAACCTTCCGATCACCCAATTATACGAAATGAGGAAGCCTGCTTTGAATCATCCTTTAAAGCGATCCAGTTTGCTAAAAAGCACAATAGTCGTTTACATATTCTTCATATCAGCACCGCTAAAGAGTTACAGTTATTCACGAATATGATTCCTCTGGAGGAAAAACGTATCACTGCTGAAGTATGTGTACATCATTTACATTTTACAAGTGATGATTATGCAATATTAGGCAACCAGATAAAATGTAATCCGGCCATTAAAGCTCCTGAAAACAGGAAAGCATTATGGGAAGCTTTGCTGGATGACAGGCTCGACCTGATTGCCACTGATCATGCACCGCATACCTGGCAGGAGAAACAGGAAGATTATGAACATGCGCATGCAGGCTTACCCCTGGTGCAACATTCATTATCATTGATGTTACATTATGTAAATGAAGGAAAAATCTCTCTTGAAAAAGCAGTAGAAAAAATGAGTCACGCGGTTGCCCGTTGTTTTCAGATAAAAGACAGGGGTTTTATCAGGGAAGGGTATTATGCAGACCTGGTGCTGGTAAATATGAATCAGACCAATACGGTTTCGAAGGAAAATATATTATACAAATGTGGCTGGAGTCCATTAGAAGGCTTTCATTTCCCGGCTTCTATCACACATACTTTTGTAAATGGGCACCTGGTTTATGGAAATGGCGTATTTGATGAATCACAGATGGGTCAAAGAATGCAATTTCAGAGATAAGATCAGCCGGTATCGGGCAAATATCTGGAAATTTTGATCAGAAAGGACCTAAATCGAAAAACAAAAAAATGCAAGTAGACAAAACTACCCTCGCCGATCTATCCATCTTTCATAGCGAGGAAGATCAGTCAGTATTTCATCACTTGAATTTTACCCAAACCAACGGGGGCCGTGAATACCTGCGGATTTTTCTTGGCAACCCGCTTAATTCCATTTCAGAAATAAGAGATACCCAAAACACCATTCAACAATTAATGGCTGTTTCCGATCAGTGGACTACTACTGTGACGAATGGAACGATCATGGTGCTGGAAAAATTCTATGAAACCCAGGTGAATAATTTTTCACCTTATCCTACCCTATTCGGAAGCTATTGGTATAAGATTTTTAATGGCCCTGATTTTTCATTGATCAGGTATACGGTAGAGCATACGATTGATTTTGTAAATGGCTTACAATATATCGTTAGCCTGCTTCAGAAACAAACCTTAAGTAGGCAGCTAACAATCTGGGTTACCCGAATGGATATGTTACTGAATAAACCCATGATCCTGGAATTATCAGCAGAAAAGAAGAAAGACCTGAGTCCGGTAAGTATTTTACGATATGGAGGATTTATCCGAAACCATTTTAAGGGTGCTGCATTTGAGCTCTTTGATATTTATTGCAAACTGGATGCCTATATAAGTATGGCCATTGCCTGCAAGAAATATGCATTCTGTTTTCCCGAGATAAAAGAATCAGAGGACCCTTATATTATTGCGAAAGATCTTTATCATCCTTTACTGGAAATACCGGTAGCGTATGATCTAGACCTATCGATTAACAATAATTTCCTTTTCCTGACGGGTGCAAATATGGCTGGCAAAAGCACCTTCATTAAAGCGGTTGGTATTGCTGCTTATCTGGCACACCTGGGTATGGGCGTTCCTGCAAAGCAGATGCAATTAAGTTTTCTGGATGGATTATTAAGTAATATCCAGGTGGTAGATAATATTATCAAAGGGGAAAGTTTTTTCTTTAATGAAGTACAAAGAATTAAAAAAACAATTGAAAAAATAAGCGACGGGAAAAAATGGTTGATCCTGATTGATGAATTATTTAAAGGAACCAACCAACAGGACGCTGTAAAATGTAGCACAACAGTAATAGAAGGATTGCGCAAAATGAAGAATGCCTTGTTTGTACTCTCTACGCACCTTTATGAAATAGGAGATGATTTAAAAAAATTTGACAATATTCAATTCCATTTTTTTGAAACATCTGTAGAAAACGACCAGCTGATCTTTAGTTATCAGCTAAAACCCGGTATCAGTAATGATAGATTAGGCTACCTGATATTACGTAAAGAGGGGGTTGTTGATTTATTAGAGAAATTATAATTATCTTGAAGGCATATCTTACAAAATGCTTGCTTCCTCTATATTTTAGACTACTATTAAAAAAATCTATTATGAGAAAGACCTGGTTACTTATCATTGGACTTCTCTTTTTAATTGGGATTGAAATAGCCAAAGTATATTTTATTATGCCCTTCCCGGGCAGTCAGCAATCAAACTCGATAGATATCGCTTACTTCCTGCATAACAATATCTGGTGGATGCGGATACTCGGAGTTGTTATCGTAGTAGTTCCTTTTAGAAATTTACTTTCCAATGGAAAGCTTTGGCAAAAAATCATTTTGATAGCAGTTGTCTTATTATATGGGTTCATTTATTACCTGTTCAATTTTCGATTTCTTGCCGATAAGATGTTTTATCAGCCAAAACAAAAAACATTTGTGGAGGCATCTTTAGATACCACCCAAAAAGATAAACTGGTGATTGGTGTCGTGATCAATCATGAAGCAAAAGCTTACCCTATTGAAATCATTGGTTATCATCACCAGGTACAGGATAGTTTGCAGCAACAGCCCATCATTGTAACTTATTGCACAGTTTGCAGAACGGGTAGGGTGTATAGTCCAATGGTAAACGGGAAACACGAAGAGTTCCGATTAGTGGGCATGGACCATTTTAACGCCATGTTTGAAGATGCGAGTACCAAAAGCTGGTGGCAGCAGGCAACCGGTATGGCCATTACAGGAAAAATGAAAGGATATCAACTCACTGAGATTCCTTCTGTTCAGATGCGTTTGGGCGACTGGCTTAATGAATATCCGAATTCAACAGTATTACAGCCCGATAGCAATTTTAAAAAGAAATACGACAGTTTAAAAGGATATGATGAGGGCACGATAAAAGGGAGTCTGGAACATCGGGATACAGGATCATGGAAGTTCAAATCATGGGTGGTGGGCATAAGTCTGAACGGCAAACAAAAAGCATATGACTGGAACGAATTGGTAAAAGCGGGCATCATTAATGATACCTTATCCGAAACACCTGTATTACTAACTGTTGAGCCGGGCAATAAAACATTTTATGTTGCCAACCGATATATTCATGGACAGAAGCTTGAGTTTATACATGCGCCTGCCGGTAATTTATTAGAAGATCTTCAAACACATTCTACCTGGAAATTAAATGGCGAAGCGATTGCCGGGCCATTATCCGGCAGTCATTTGGAACGCATCCAGGCATACCAGGAATTCTGGCACTCCTGGAAGTATTTTCACCCTGCTACTACCAGTTATAGAAAACCCTGAATATTCTAAAATCCATACATTATATTTATTCCGTTAAAACATTCAAATCATTTAAACGCTTTTCCCTAAACACTGTATATGAAACTAACTGTGCTTGCGATTGCTATGCTGATCAGTTTATGCAATACTGCAAACGCGCAACCCCTGGTTTCAAAAGTGTATTCATGGGAGACTAGTCCGGTTAAGTCTAATAAAACCGGCAGTAGTAAAAAAATATTTTCAGGCTCTGGTCTTACATTAGCTAAACATGAAATAAATGGAGTTAGTTTATTAAAGGGTAAATCCATTGTTTACAAAGCAGATGCGAACGGATATGAACGCTTTTTAATTATTAAGGATGGACCCGTAACGGTTTACCTGAATGATGAGGTTTCTGTTATTGACCGGGGTTCTATAGTATTGATTTTACCAGGAGATAAAGTAAGTGTTCAGAATGCCGGTGATGAAACAGCCGAATTTTATGAAATAAATTATCATTCGATTGAGCCAGCCAATCACGAAAGAGGCAGGGATGCCGGCGCTTCATTTGTAATTAACTGGAACAAGCTGGTGGTAAAACCAACCACTAAAGGAAATACCCGACAAGTTGCGGACCGGCAAACCACCATGCTGAATAACCTAAATATCCATGTTACACAACTAAATGCAGGTTTGAAAAGTCATGAGCCACATACCCATAAAAACGAAGAAATTATGCTCATGCTGGACGGAAATGCAGAAGTTCAGATAGGAGCAGAGCATCAAAAAGCCAATGCAGGTGATCTTGTATTCCTGGGGTCAACCGTACTACATAATATTACCAATATCGGTAAAACTCCTTGTCTCTATTACGCCATACAATGGAATTGATGCTATATGAGTAACGCATCATTGAAAGTTAATAATCAAATTCCGGAGACAAAAATCAAGTATTAATACGCGTTTTCTTTCCCTTACACTTAGTTATCTTACTCCCCCAATACAATAACCTGAAGATACTTTCTGCCGCTCTATCATCTTTGTACATAAGCCGATGTTATGCTCGTAAAAACCTATGGCAGTGCTGTATATGGTGTAGAAGCCATCAATATTACTATTGAAGTAAATGTAAGTGCCGGACAAGGCTATCATATTGTTGGATTACCGGATAATGCCGTAAGGGAAAGTTTGCAAAGAACGGAGAGCGCCATTAAAACCAATGGCTTTCATATGCCACGGACCAAAGTAATTGTGAACCTTGCTCCTGCAGATATCCGTAAAACCGGATCGGCATTTGATTTGCCTATCGCAATGGGCATCCTGGGTGCAAGTGAGCAATTGTTTCAACCAGATCGTTTAAAAGATTATGTGATCATGGGTGAGTTGAGTCTGGATGGTGCTGTTCAATCTATCAAAGGCGCTTTACCTATTGCCATACAAGCCAGGAAAGAAGGTTTTAAAGGATTAATTGTTCCCCTGGCAAATGCCAGAGAAGCTGGTATGGTAAATAGCCTGGAAGTATTTGGTGTGGGGCATCTTTCAGAACTGGTTTCGTTTTTTACTGATGAAAACAGCATGCAGCCCGTAATCGTAAACACAAGAGAAGAATTTTTCAATACCCAATATGAGTTTGATATTGATTTCAGTGAAGTGAAGGGACAGGAAAATATCAAGAGGGCCATGGAGATTTCGGCGGCAGGCGGACATAACGCTATATTAATAGGTCCACCGGGTGCTGGTAAAACAATGCTGGCCAGGCGCTTACCAACCATATTACCGCCACTCAGTTTACAGGAAGCATTGGAAACAACCAAAATACATAGCGTGGCAGGCAAATTACCTGAAAACAGTGCATTGATTAATAAGCGTCCTTTCCGTTCACCTCACCATACAATTTCTGATGTTGCCTTGGTAGGTGGGGGTGGCACACCGCAACCGGGAGAAATCTCCCTTGCACATAATGGCGTTTTATTTTTAGATGAATTGCCCGAGTTCAAACGAACGGTTCTTGAAGTTATGCGACAGCCCATGGAAGAAAGAAGGGTTACGATATCGCGTGCTAAAATGGCATTGGATTTCCCTGCAAACTTCATGCTCATCGCCTCTATGAACCCCTGTGCATGCGGCTTTTATAATCATCCTGAAAAAGAATGCACCTGTCCGCCAGGTGCCGTTCAGAAATATTTGAATAAAGTGTCCGGTCCTTTACTTGACAGGATTGATTTACATGTAGAAGTTACCCCTGTTGCTTTTAGTGAACTGAGTAATCAAACCAATGGTGAAACTTCTGCCATCATACGTGAAAGGGTGATTAAAGCAAGAGAGATACAGTCTATCCGTTACGAAGGGCAATCTGGCATTTATGCCAATGCTCAAATGAGCAGTAAACAACTTCGTGAAATCTGTATCATTGGTTCGGCTGGTGAGTCTCTTTTAAAAAGAGCAATGGAGCGACTCAATCTCAGTGCCCGTGCCTATGACAGGATTTTAAAAGTCAGTCGCACCATTGCCGATCTCGCAGAAAGTGAAACCATTAAACCGGAGCACTTAGCAGAAGCCATTCATTACCGAAGTTTGGATAGAGAGGGATGGGCGGGGTAGCCGCTGTTATTGGTCAGGCAATCACAGGTGTTCGGAAGAAATTTATTTGATACTTATTGCTTATCCTTTCACTTCCTCCATGTTCCGTAGGAACATCTTGCGCAAAAGGGTGTAATGGGTGAGGCTTACTTTATAAAGCGTTTAAAGCTACAACCATTCTAAACACCTAAAATAGGCAAGGAATACCCATTTTCTTCCGAACACTTGTAGTCGGGCGACCAACAACGGCTAGGGGGCGACCAACAAGGGTCGAAGCATCAATTATTTAAAAGCTATTTTTTTCCGAAACTGCCTTTCATTTTATCCCATAATTCCTTTCTAACCCTTTTGAAAAGTACCTTATCGTATAGTGGAATAAATTTCCAGTAGCCTTTATAATTAAATACCCATTTGAGCAGGTCGATAATTTTCTTTCGCTTTAATACACGAATGATATCCCGGTAAAAAATAGCAACTTCTGTTACTTTAGTTTCATCGGCCAGGATCGCATTTTCGGGAAGTGGGCCGGGAGTAAAGAAACGACTCACTGCTTTAGAAAAATCATGCCCGGTAAATCTTCCGGAAGGAAGCCAGAAATTAGGTCTGATATCAACTTCCAACAGGTAATATATTTCTTCTTGTGTCTGGTAAATAAACTGAATACTGGCAAAGCCATTGATACCGATATGCTTACCAATATTCCGAAGTTCTCCTTCCAGCCTGTTGCTGTTGAAATAATTTCGCTTGGTGGTAAAAGTAAATTTAGAATCAAAATACGTGGTTACCTCTCCGGCATTATATTCCACCAGCTCTCCGTTTCTGAATAAAGCTTCTACCCCTATATCCTTTCCGGTAATATATTCCTGGATAATGATATCGTATTCTTTATTGGCTTTTTCCAGATTTGTCTGCAACTCATTTTCATTATTACAAAATAAAATACCTCCACCTCCCCAACTCAGGTCCTGTTTCAATAAGATCGGATACCTTAATTGTAATGAATGTGAATCAAATGGGGTTTTATGGTCGTATACAATGTATTTAGGGCTGGTAATCCCATATTTTTCGCAAATTCTTGAAAGCCCGGCTTTGGATGCCAGTATATCTCGGTTTTCAATTTTAGTAAGTGGTAATATTCTATAAAAAAGCTCTTCAGATTGGATCCTTTCGTTCAATACATTCAGCAACTTTTCATCTGCCGGAATGACCCAGTCATAAGCATCTGTTTTTCTAAGTGCCAGTTCAGTCAACTCTTTCACATAAGTATCCGTATCATCACTGCACTCGATCCAGTTATGATAATAACTATTAGAAATCAACCACGATTTTTTTGAACAAAATACGTCTACCGTACAGCCTCCTTTATTAAGAACGAAGGGGAGTTCCTGGAGTGTATCCCAGTTTTCCAGGCAGGCTACTAATACCTTTGCCATTGCTATAGAATAAGAGATGGATAATCCTGCAAAGTTACTGGTATTTAGCGGATCACTCAAATAATGGACTTGCTAAGAAACCCATTATACTTTATCAATATTGCCCGGTTCCCAATAAAACCAGGGTACAGGCTTCCTGCGGTTCGATTCCATTGGCTTTTACCAGTTCAGAAAATTCATCATTTTCTGTCCCCGGATTAAATATTACACGCTTAGGATGTATCGACAAAATATAGTCATAATACTGCTTCTGTAATTGAGGGTTCAGGTATAGGGTTACCGTATCCACTTCTTTTTCATCAGGATGGGAAGTAATAATGGGGGTATCCCCTATATTTCCTTCCTGCTTTCCAATAGCAATCACCGGATGTCCATACTTCCTCAATTTTTCTACGGCCAAATAACTGTACCTTGAAGGGTTTTCGGTAGCACCCAATACTATGGTTTTCTTACTATGCATAGCCTTTTGATAATAGGAATGATTGGGTAAAATCTTGATTACCTACTTCCTGTTTGGCAATAAAGATACCATATTATCAATGATGTCTATTCCTGTAATCGCAAAAGCAAGTTCATACTGTTTATCCCTGATAAAATCTGTAATTTCAAGTTACCCTTAAAACCTATTTTCATGCGCACCCTAATCATTGCTATTTTATTTATGTTGATACAATCTCAGTTACCATCGCAGGAACGGATTTTTATATACCCTCCCGGAGTAGGCACTATTAAAGGGTTTGATACCACTGCTCCTTTTATAGATTACTATCCCTCTAAAAATACTTCCTCCAAAAAAACAGCTGTTATTATTTGTCCGGGTGGCTCTTACACACATCTTGCCTGGGATAAAGAAGGCGTGATACCGGCCCGGATTTTCAATGAAAACGGCATAGATGCTTTTGTACTGCGTTATCGTTTGAATAATGATAAGCAGGAGGGGCACCGTTACCCAGACCAGTATAATGACATAACAACGGCTATTCGGATAGTCCGGTCAAGAGGAAAGGAATGGGGCATTGACCCAGAAAAACTAGGTGTGATGGGATTTTCAGCAGGGGGACATCTTGCTTCCACGGCTGCTACTTTATTACAAAAAGGCAACCCGGAAGCAAAAAATCCTTTGGAGCGCATAGATACACGTCCTTCTTTCGCCATTCTTATCTACCCGGTAATCACGATGGATACCAGTTTTGGTCATCGCTATAGCAGAGAAATGCTTTTGGGTAAAGCACCTGATGCTGCTCTGGCAGACGCCTTATCAACCGAAAAACGTGTGAGTTCCGCTACCCCACCCATATTGCTGATTCATGCAGATGATGATAAAGCGGTTCCGCCCATGAATAGTATCGTATTTTATACGTCCTTAAAAAAATTCATGGTCCCGTCCTCTTTATTCATTTTTGATCATGGCGGACATGGATTTGGCACTGCACCAACAGACCCTGTATTAAATCAATGGCCAAAACTATGTTTGCAGTGGATGCAAAAGCTGGGTTTTCAATAATCAGTCATTCATTAGTCTCCGAAAAGCGCCTGATGAACGGGAATTTCCAAATAAAAACGGATCCTTACCCGAAAGAAAAAACGCGTCTGCAAAAAATTGAAAATACATAAGTGTACAGTTTGGGATAAGTTAAAAAAATATTACCCGTGTTAAATGATGATATTTATGAAATATTTTTCTAACTTTCATTATACATCTATAACAAACTAAAAAAACCAATACCATCATGGCAAAAGCAAGTAAAAAAAAGGCAGCAAAAAAGCCGGTAAAAAAGGCAGCGCCTAAGAAAGCAGCCAAAAAAGCAGCACCTAAAAAAGCAGCAAAAAAGGCAGCAAAGAAAGTAGTAAAAAAAGCAGCGAAAAAAGTAGCTAAGAAAAAATCGGCTCCTAAAAAAGCGGCACCCAAGAAAAAAGCAGCACCTAAAAAAGCAGCGAAAAAAGTAGCACCTAAGAAAAAGGTTGCCCCTAAAAAAGTTGCCAAGAAAGCGGCTCCCAAAAAAGCAGTGAAAAAAGCAGCACCTAAAAAAATAGCAAAACCTGCTCCTAAAAAAATAGTGAAAAAAGCAGTACCTAAAAAGAAACCAGCTGCTAAAAAGCCAGTGCCAGCGCCAGTTGTACCA
>CAIYKV010000153.1 GCA_903926855.1 uncultured Bacteroidota bacterium
AAGCTGGAGAAAAAACAATGATCCATCTGGCAATCATTTGTTTCGGGCTTTTCAACATATTACCATTATTACTTTCAACCATACTGCTGCATACAAGCGTGCGGCTAAATAAAGCGCAATAAAAATTGCTGCTTATTAAAAATCATTATTCATAAAAAAAGAATGTATGTCAGACCAACAACCGTACAGTTTTTTTCAGAGTGTAGAAAAAAGCTTTGATAGAGCAGCACAGTTTACCAAATGGGAGAAAGGATTGCTTGAGCAGATTAAAGCCTGTAATAGTATTTACAGCATGCGATTTCCTGTTAAAATGGACGATGGCTCCATTGAGGTAATTGAAGCCTATCGTGTTCAGCACTCTCAACACAAATCTCCTTGTAAAGGGGGTATCCGTTTTAGTGAAGCGGTTAACCAGGATGAAGTGATGGCCCTTGCCTCTCTCATGACCTATAAATGTGCCATCGTAAATGTTCCTTTTGGCGGCGCCAAAGGAGGTATTAAAATCAATCCAAGAGCGCATAGTATATATGAGTTGGAAAAAATTACGCGTAGGTATACGAGTGAACTGGTTAAGAAAAATTTTATCGGACCTGGTATTGATGTACCTGCGCCCGATTATGGAACTGGAGAAAGAGAAATGGCCTGGATTGTAGATACCTATGCTTCATTGAAACCCGGAGAAATTGATGCAGCCGGATGTGTAACGGGAAAACCTATTACACAGGGTGGTGTACGCGGTCGTAAAGAAGCCACTGGTCTCGGTGTATTTTTTGGAATCCGCGAAGTATGTAATATGACGGATGTGATGGAAAAATTGGGTTTACCTGTGGGTGTGGTAGGTAAAAAAGTAATAGTTCAGGGTCTGGGTAATGTGGGATACCACTCTGCCAAATTCTTTCGCGAACACGGATCAGTAGTTATCGCTATCGCAGAATATGAAGGAGCTATTTATAAAGCTGATGGACTGAACGAAGAAGAAGTATTTCAACATCGCAAAGCAACCGGATCAATTTTGAATTTTCCAGGAGCTACCAATCTTGCCAAAAGCGGGGATGCTTTGGAAATGGAATGTGATATTTTGATTCCGGCCGCATTGGAAAATGTAATCAATTCAACCAATGCAGCCAATGTGAAAGCAAAAATAATTGGTGAAGCAGCAAATGGTCCTTTAACTCCTGAAGCAGATGAAATACTGGTTGCAAAAGGAATTCTGATTGTACCTGATATGTACCTGAACGCTGGCGGGGTAACGGTTTCTTATTTTGAGTGGCTGAAAAACCTGAGCCATGTGCGTTATGGACGTATGGAAAAGCGTTTTACGGAGAATATGAATAGCCATATTTTAAGCCAGATGGAAACACTTACTAATAAAAAAGTGGGTGAAGCCGAACGTAAATTTATTATGCATGGTGCCGAGGAAGTGGATCTGGTACATAGCGGTCTGGAAGAAACCATGATCACGGCAACCCGTGAGATCATGGAAATATGGAAAAGCAATCCTGCCATTCCTGATATGCGCACGGCAGCTTATGTATGTGCCATTAATAAGGTGGGTACTTCTTATGCTGAATTGGGTATTTTCCCTTAGTAGATATTTATATCTTTTTTATAAGCCGTTGCAAACGCAACGGCTTTTTTATGAATTCCTTCTGATATATAAGCATTTCAATGGCAAAAATTTGCTGAGTAGTTTATTGCTTAAGCAAAGATTATAAAAACCTGCTTAGAACTTAACAAGAATACTATTGGAGAAACTATAATAAAAACGGCTAATAGGTACTACAGGCATTTCATCATAGATGCCGGTAAATCCGGTACTAAAACCTATATGTTTGCCCGCATTGATATTCCATTGAAAATGTGGCGCTATACGAGGATGTATATAGCCAGGTTTGGTTTGTATAAAAATATTTACCGCCAGGTCGCTGTTCTCACTTGCTTTCCAGTCAAATCGCAGATAGGAGTTTATTTTGATCAGTTTATTGGTAATAGGTTTTGGGTTTGCGGGTATTTTGGCAGAATCTACTCCTGCATAATTCCATTGCTCTTCTTCATACATTAGCCCCAGACCGGCATTAAAATCCCATCGATCTCCTCTCCAGATATTATACCGCATATTGGCACCTCCCAATGTACGATATACCAGTCCCCGTTTATTATCCCATTGGTATTGTAGAAAAGTTTCGGGTTGAAAAGTATTCTTATAATTATGCCGATAACGGAAATGGATAAACCCCGCATTTAAAATATCATCAGGCCCATTATACGTAAAACGATAACTGGCTGATACGATAAACAATTCCTTTTTCTTTTGCACCATCAGATCAGCCGTATTGGTTGCATCCCAAAGCGTAATTTTTTGCTTATCCACTTCGAGTCCGGTTGCAAAATTTAGACTTGTCTTTGCTTTACTTACATACTCTGAAGTATCAGATTTATCAATATTCAAAATCTGCGAAAAGCATTTAACAGGTAAACCCCAGAGGACTAGCAGGAAGAAAAAGGAGGGTACATGTTTCATAATGACGCGTGAATAAATATACTGTATCCTCCTCAAATCAAAGAATTCAGCCAGATTATTCAACACTTTTCAAAAGATTCCTTAAACCCAAATTTATTGGAAAGAGGGAAATGTATCGATTTCATTGACGCCATCGGCACTTAAATGAAATCCAAGGGTATCTTTTCCATTTGTGATAATCAGGTAGGGAGTTTGCAGGGTAATATGATAATTCAGTGCCTGCTCCAATACAGTTCGGTTAAGGCCAATATTCATTTCCTTACATTCAATGATCATCCAGGGTAGCGCATTTTTGTAGACCAGTATATCAAAACGTTTTTTGAGTGTGCCAATACTAATTTCTTTTTCAACCGCAATCAATGAAGCGGGATAGGAGAGGATTTTGATAAGGTAAATCAATATATTCTGACGTACCCATTCTTCGGGTGAAAGACGCACCCATTGTTTTCTTAACGCATCAAAAATCCATTCTTTACCTGCTTCTTCTTTGATACGGAATTCAGGTGAAGGGTAATTGATTTTGATCATATCACTTGTTTACAGGAGCAATTTTTGTATTTTAGCCAATTATTTTTAATAAAGATACTAATTGATAATCGCCTAACTAAGCATATATGAAAACAAAACAAGAGATCGTTAATAACTGGCTACCAAGGTATACGGGTGAGCAACTG
>CAIYKV010000154.1 GCA_903926855.1 uncultured Bacteroidota bacterium
AGTCAAGAATTACGCAAATTCAGAATTGTATTATTTGTTGACGAGCCAGTTCAAGACCTAACTCATCAAAAAATTATTGTTGATGGATTGCTGGCACTATTTCCAGAGGCCGATCCTTCTTGCAAAAACGCTTGTAGATTTTATTTTGGAGGCAAAGAATCATTTGTTCTAAATGAGCAGCCCATACCAACCCAGAAAATGCTGGATATATTATCAATTGAATTAATCACTGGCGATAAAGGCCGTAATAGAAAAGTTCCAGCTAACCTTTTTGGTTCCATGAATGAATCTGGCCAAAACAGAGCATTTCCATTATATTATAATAGAAGTAGCCACTTTTCGCCAGAACACAACACAACACCTACATCCTTAAAAGGGGGGCTGGAAATCATTAATTGGAAAATAGCCAGACAAAGAGTGAAAATATTAGATGCATTTTTAAATGGTGAATGGTTGCACCATGTTCAGTTATTCGGATTAGCAACCAATATGAACTATATAAAAGGGGGGAAAAAATTAATGAAAGTAACAATGGAAAAATATAATAAAACAGGATTAACCCAATACACCCAAAATAACTTCAACATCTTCACCTATCTCAATAAAGTAAGCTACCCGCCAATATCAATACATACTTTTTCGAAATATAAAGAGGATGAAGATTTATATGATCTTATTTCAGCAACCAAAGATCAGCGAGGATTCATTGAACAAATCGAGCCAATCTATAAGATACCACTGGATCAAGCAGAAACACGGTTTAAAGACGCTTTTGGTAAAATTTTGGAAGATAATACCCCGAACAAAATACACCTCTTAATTCTTCCCACAGCTATCGGGAAAACAGAATCAATAATTTCAACTACTGCAACAATAGCTGCGCCAACCAATAACTTGAAAGATGAGATTGGTAGCAGGATGGATCGTGTTGAGATTACTTATAAAACCACACCTGATGCTGTGGTATTTGAGAATGATAGTCTTAACAAAAAAATTCAATATTACTATACTATTGGATTACCAAAGAAAGCAACCGCTGTATTATATGATGTAGTTAGTGAAAAGAATAAACAAAACTATTCTCAATCTGATATCGATAAGGCCAGTAATTATATAAACCAATTAAAGGAATCGTATAATACTACTCAGACGTTACTAACCACTCACGCTAGAGCTATACATATTGAATTTAAACACGATACTATCATATTTGATGAAGACCCACTGAAATCTCTAATCGAAATAAAACAACTGGATATTACTGATTTGAGGAAACTGGATTATCAAAACAACCTGGTGAATAATGATCTCATTAATGTGATTCAATATTTGGAAGAGTCAGCGAAAAGTGAAATCACATCAACACCTTCTTTTGACATCAAACTGGATGAATTAATTAGTTTGGTATCACAGTCCAAGATTGAAAGTAATCTGTTCGATTTCTTCGCCAGCTCCTATTTTGTTAGAGATGGGTATGATCCCCACATTATTCATTATGTTATAAATAGAGAGCTACCAAAGGATAAGAAGATCATCATCATGTCTGCCACCATTCCCTTATTTATCTATCAAAGACTGTTTGGGGATAGATTAAATATTATTGATATACGGGATGTAGAGCAAAAAGGTCAGATAATTCAATATACCAAGAGATCATGTTCCAGATATGGATTGAAGCGATATGCCGGGGATATTAGTCTTGAGGTAGGTAATAAGCCAGTCATAACATTCAAAACCTTCGGAAACCAGTTCCAGAACCCCGTAAAGGGGATGTATTTTGGAAATTGCTCAGG
>CAIYKV010000155.1 GCA_903926855.1 uncultured Bacteroidota bacterium
ATGACAAATATCACCAATACATTAACCGCATAAAACAAATAAACGGAATCCTGAGGGAAGATGATTACCAACCGTTTACTTAGAACATCAATTAAAGCATTGATGATTAAACTAACCAATAATAAAAATCCGACTGAACCAATCATTGAGAATGACATAAGCCGGTTATATAAATATTTTATTAAACCCCGATTTGGTTTTGCCTTTATCCCCCAGATGAAATTAATCGAATCCTGAATTTCAGCAAATACACTTGAGGCCCCTATAAATAAAATAATGATACCAACCGTTGCTGCAAAGGTATTTCCGGTCGAAAGTTCAACATTCTTAATGGTCTCCTGGATTTGGAGCGCCGCATCGCCACCAATAAGTAACTGAATCTGTCCGAAAATTTCCTTACGCACGACATCTGCTTTAAAAAACAGTGCACTTAATGATATGATGAAGATTAAGAGCGGCGGTAAAGAGAAGATGGTATAGTAAGATAAGGCAGCGCTTAATTTCATCCCATTATCTTCAATAAATCCGTTGAATGACTGCTTAAGTAGATGTCCAGTATTATTTACGACTTTTTTGAGATGCATGATTAATTGTATAAATAGATTTATCTCATTGAAATGCGACTATTCCGGGCTTACCAATGACAAAATCCCGGAAACCAAAATCAGTGGTTTTAAATACATCAGGTTTAAAAACATTTAGTCCTTTGCCGGGTATTGAAGGATAAAAAGCAATAGATAATTGAAATGTATTTAAAATTAAACTCTCATTTTTTATTAAGACTCCAATTCCAATTTGCGAATACAATTTGCTGTTTTTAAATCCGGTTGATGCATTACCCAGCATACCGGCAGTACAGGTCAGGAAGGGGCCAAAACGGAATCCAATAAAATTCCATGGGGTGTATGCCTGTGTTTGTAAGGTAAACAGGAGTCGTCTGGTACCCGATAATCCTAAACTGTTAAATCCATTGAGACCAAACCCGTCATTTATCGTTAACGTATCATAGGAAGGCCGGTTTAAACCAATGGTAATCTGAGGTTTTACAAATTGTCGAAATTTCCACTTTCCAATTTCAAATAATCCGCTGAAATAATTTACTCCTGCGGTAATAACACCTTGCTCTACCTTAGAAACCCGAAAGAATGTTCCGTATTCAAAGTCAGAGCTCAGGTATCCCCATGAGTAATAATTACCTAAAGAGATTCGCCCACCCAAATATAATCTGCCGGCATTATTTCTTTCCTGATAGCCACCTGTCAGGCTGAAAACTTTTCCAATCGGGACATCTTCAGTAATTCCAAATTTAAAGATGAATTTATCCTGTACATATTTTCGGGTTGAGACTCCAATGCCTGCCATATAAAAATTTTCATTGGAATAATTATGCTGAATGTCTATTGAATCGGGTGGTTTTTCGTGGTATCGTATACGCAAGAACCGGAAGGTGGAAATGAAATTAGTAGTACGTTTGTCCTCCGTATTCCCCATGAAAATCCGAAAAGCATTACCAACCCAATAATCCTGGGTATTATATTTAAACCGTTGCGGTATATATACCATATTACTCATTCTAAATGAGTCCAACCTGAATTGCTGCGAAAAAGATACACCTGCTGCCCACTTTGCAAATGGGGAGAAAAAAGGACGATCAAAAGTCAAACTTTTGTTTGAATTTTTACTTCCCAACATGTCGTCATAATGCAAAACTGTTGCTATATAGGTGTTTTTGATGTTTGGAATCGTATAATTTGCAAGGAAGGAATTATTCCGCTGGGTATAATCCTTGGCATAAACATCCTGGAAAGTATGACCTAATCCCATGAAATTATTATCCGTTAAACCGATATTGA
>CAIYKV010000156.1 GCA_903926855.1 uncultured Bacteroidota bacterium
AATTATCAGGGTTACCTTTGTGCTTTCTCAGTATTAACAGTATACTTACAGGATTTGAAGTACATCTACTATTGAATCAGCCAATTCATTAAACCGTTACGGTTTCTCCCTGTAAAGTTCCGATTGCTCCCATTTACATTGCCTTGCTTCATATGAGATCCGTTGCGCGCCATCAACGATTTTAAGTATTCATTTGATTATTAAACATTAAACAAATAACTATGAAAATGCAATCAATCAACACCATCGCAAAAAGGTTTTTTTTAGGTAACCTGTTAGTAGCTGCTTTATTTTTATCAGCTAGTGCAAATACCAGACATTCCGCAATTATTTCTCCTGAGAAAGTAGAAGTAAAGTATACAGGTTTAGATGTAAATAACCTGTTATCATTCAATGTTAAGTACAGTAACCCTACCGGTAATACTTTTAGCCTGGTAGTGTTGGATGAGAATGGAGACCAGTTGTTCAAAGGTTCTTATGGAGATAAGAATTTTGACAAAACCTTTAAATTACCAAAATCTGAAGTGAGTAAAGTAACTTTTGTGATTGAGGATACAAAACAAGGTTCTAAAGAAAAATTCGATGTAAACATCAATACACGTGTTGTTGAAGATGTTACTGTAAGCAAGGGATAATCCTTTACAACTCCATTTATAAAAACTGCTATTGATATATCAATAGCAGTTTTTATTTTCGGCTACTCAGAACAGCTGTTGAAAACTTATCTGTAACTATTCCATCAGGGAAATTATTTTCACAATATGGAAATGCAGCAATGTTTATTCTGTGCCCAGATAGTTCAGTTGGTTCATGTACATGGTCACTACCAATGTCCGGTATGTTTTACCAATGCACTTCCCTGTTGCGATGGCGATAATTGTTCTACTAACCACCTGCTCCGTAATCAGGATATACTGATAGCCGAAGAACTACCCGGTAACCCGGAAGAATAGGGTATACAATCAACTACCCATAAAAAAAACTCCGGCACTCATGGCACCGGAGATCCTCAGTATAGTTATTTTCAAAGTTTATCCTACTGCTTCGCTTTGCATACTCTTACTACTCTTCTTCCTGTCATCTTCATTCAACACTACTTTACGCATACGGATATTCTTGGGGGTTACTTCTATACACTCATCCTGCTGAATATACTCCATACACTCTTCCAGTGTAAACTGCAATTTCGGAACAATACGCACCGCATCATCACTTCCACTGGCACGGTGGTTGGTCAGCTTTTTCATTTCCACTGCATTCACATTCAGGTCGCCTGGTTTAATATGTTCGGCAATCACCTGACCAACATATACCTCTTCACCCGGATCAACAAAGAAACTTCCTCTGTCTTGTAGCTTATCAATCGAATAAGCGGTAGTAGTTCCACCGAATTTTGCGATCAATACACCATTATTTCTTCCGGGAATAGGTCCTTTCCATGGCTTATAATCTACAAAGCGATGAGCCATTACTGCTTCACCGGCAGTATTGGTTAACATTTGTGAACGAAGTCCGATCAAGCCTCTGGAAGGAATCTCAAATTCCAGGTGCTGCATTTCTCCCTTACTCTCCATGATCTGCATTTCACCTTTTCTTTGCGTAACCAGGTCAATTACTTTACCACTGAAATCAGCAGGTACATCTACCACCAGGTTCTCATATGGCTCATGTTTTTTACCATCAATCGTTTTTACGAGAACCTGTGGATTACCCACGGTTAACTCATATCCTTCTCTGCGCATGGTTTCTACCAGGATACCCAGGTGCAAAATACCACGTCCGAATACCAGGAAGCTATCTGCACTATCGGTGTCTTCAACACGTAATGCAAGGTTCTTTTCTGTTTCTTTCATCAAACGGTCGCGCAGGTGGCGTGAAGTAACAAACTTACCATCCTTTCCAAAGAAAGGTGAGTTGTTAATACTAAAGGTCATGCTCATCGTAGGTTCATCCACACTGATAATCGGTAAGCCTTCTGGTGTTTCTGTATCGGCAATCGTATCTCCGATATTAAAGTTTTCCAAACCTACTACCGCACAAAGATCACCAGCAATTACTTCGGTAACTTTACGTTTTCCCATTCCCTCAAATACATACAATTCCTTTACACGACTCTTTTTGATAGATCCATCTGCCTGAACCAAGGCGATTTGTTGATTTTCCTTGATAACACCACGGGTTACTTTACCAATAGCAATACGTCCAAGGAAAGAAGAATAATCCAATGAGGTAATCTGCATTTGCAATGGACCTTCATTCACTTTTGGTGCAGGAACATGTTTGATGATCCCGTCCATTAAAGCGAATATATCTTCTGTTTGTGTTAAACTATCATTGAACCAACCGTTTTTACCACTACCATAATAAGTAGGGAAATTCAATTGTTCTTCAGTTGCATCCAGGTTAAAGAAAAGTTCGAAAACGGCATCGTGCACTTCATCAGGGCGACAGTTTGGTTTATCAACTTTATTGATTACCACTATCGGACGAAGATGCAATTGCAGGGCTTTCTGTAATACAAAACGGGTTTGTGGCATTGGACCTTCAAAAGCATCCACCAACAAGATAACTCCATCCGCCATTTTTAATACCCTTTCCACTTCTCCACCAAAATCACTGTGCCCGGGCGTATCAATCACATTGATTTTTACATCCTTATAGATAACTGCGGCATTCTTGCTGAAAATAGTAATCCCTCTTTCTTTTTCAAGGTCATTACTATCCATGATCAGTTCACCAGTTTCCTGGTTATCTCTGAACACTTTTGTTGTTTGTAATATCCTGTCAACCAGTGTTGTTTTACCATGATCCACGTGCGCAATAATGGCAATATTTCTTATTTCCATGTAAAATTTTAAGTGTGCAAAGGTACGACTTTACAACCGGAGGGCAAAGAGTTAACAGAAATATGACATAAGAGTCTGGAAAACAGGGGGATAGGGGGAGGAGTTACGCGATTTGGGGGACGGGTGACGGATTTTGCGCTATGGGGTTATAAATATCTGGCAGGTTACCATAAGGAGAATCTATAATAATCATATTCAGCATATAACACATAACCCAAAACGAGGAACCCGTAAACTCACTATACCCTTAGATAAATCTTTTTCTTATCCATCCAATACCCCACACTCCAGCATAGCAGCATATAGCAAACGGCAAATAGTAAAGCACTCCAGTAATCGCCAACATGATTAAATATATTTTGATAGATCCAGCTGAACAGGGATTTGTCCCCAATATTAATCATGTATAATACCGTAACCAGTAACTCTGAAACCAGGTATACAGTAAGCGGATTTTTTCCTGCTATTTCAAAAAAACCTGCCCATCTTGTCTTCTGCTTCATATCTATCAGGTAAATAACCGCTCCCAGAATCATACAATCCAATCCAACCGTTTGCAGTACAAAAGAGCTTGTCCATAATTTTTTATTGATTGGGAAAATGAAATTCCAGAAATAGGCAATGATAACAAGTACAAATCCGGCAAGAATCAACTTAGTGATTCCTTCATAAGTTTTTCCGCTTTTCTGAACATGCATCCCAACAAAATATCCGGCAACCACATTTACAATGGCCGGCAGGGTGCTAAGCCAACCTTCCGGATCAAATGCAACCCCTTCTCCATGGTATAAATGATTTTCACCCATCAGCCAGAGGTCAAATTTCAAACCTGCATTACCCAATAAGCTAAGTGGATCATTGGGATCTCCAAACCAGAAACAAATGCCCCAATATAGCAGTAATAAACCAATACTAATTACAATGACTGTTTTTCTCTTCAGGAAATAAACAAGCAGGGATGCAAAAAAATAGCAGAGGGCAATTCTTTGCAAAACTCCTAATATTCTGGTATGTGAAATAGGTGATAAAGACCAATGCCCTTCGTCATTATTGAAAAAAGGGAACCAATACATAAGAAATCCTAATAAAAATATAATCAGAGTTCTTTTACAAATTTTACCCAACACTTCTGCCCGCGTTTTCTGCTCCCATTTCAGCATTACAAAACTCATAGCATTCCCTACTGCAAACAAAAAGGAAGGGAAAACCAGGTCGGTTGGTGTGAAACCGTTCCATTTGGCATGTTGCAGGGGGGCAAAGGTTAAAGAGCCATCGCCTGATGTATTTACAATAATCATTAAACAGATGGTAAGCCCTCTAAAAACATCTAGGGCAAGAAATCGTTGGTTAGATGACATGGCATTTGTTTTTGCAGAAACCGAATATACTTATTTTCTTTTAGCGTAAAGGCAGATATACCCACAGTTTTATTCGTATATTAATGCATGAAAAAGGCAGCCCTGATAATTCAATCTTTATTTTATGTTCTGGCCGGGCTAAATCATTTCAGAAGTCCCGGTACATACCTGGGCATGATACCTCCTTATCTGCCTATTCCGGAAACACTCAATATCATAGCCGGTACTGCAGAGATTTTATTGGGAATTGGACTTATGTTTCCTCAGTATCGTAAATGGGCAGCTTATGGGATCATACTCATGTTATTTGCATTTATACCTGCTCATATATACTTTATCCATATAGGGAGTTGTATACCAGGAGGATTATGCGTTCCGAATTGGGTAGGCTGGTTACGATTAATTGCCATTCATCCATTGTTAATGGCCTGGGCATGGTGGTGCAGGAAATAATTATGTAGATTTAAAAAAATATAGTCTATGCGTTTTCTGAAAAGATTACTTGCCGTATTACTGATACTTACCATTGTTTACCTGTTGGGGCCCCATCCTTCCATTCCATTGTATAGCAAGGTGATTCCATCAGTTCCTGCAACAGCTGACTCCCTTGAGAAATACATTTCGAAACTGGAGGCAGAACATAAGATCAAGCCAGACAATGAAGCGAGGATAGTTTGGGCAAATGATTCGGTAAAAGAAAAAACAGAATATGCCATAGTATATCTTCATGGGTTCAGTGCCAGTCAGGAAGAAGGTAACCCCGTTCACCGAAATATTGCAAAGAAATTTGGATGCAATCTATACCTGTCAAGACTTTCACAACATGGTATTGATACAACAGATGCACTAATCAACCTGACTGCAGATAATTTATGGGAATCTGCCAAAGAAGCTTACGCCATAGGAAAACAAATCGGGAAAAAAGTAATCCTGATGGGCACTTCTACCGGGGGTAGTTTGGCTTTACAATTGGCTGCGGATAACCCGGAGATAGCCGGTCTGGTATTATATTCACCTAATATTGCCATTAATGATCCCAATGCCTGGCTGCTCAACAATCCATGGGGTTTGCAGATAGCAAGATTGGTAAAAGGTTCTAAACTGAATACGGCAGGTAGTGGCAGCCCTCAATACAACCGGTACTGGAACCATATTTACCGTTTGGAAGCAACCACACAATTGGAAGAACTATTAGAAACTTCCATGACACCAGGTACTTTCAGTAAAGTAAAACAGCCTACGCTTACTTTATATTATTATAAAGACCAGAAGAACCAGGATCCGGTAGTAAAAGTATCGGCCATGAAGGATATGATGCAACAACTGGGCACACCTGAAGCGCAGAAAAAGATGGTGGCCATTCCCGGGGCAGGCGGACATGTGCTGGCTTCTCCCATCAGTTCAAAGGACATTGTTCAGGTTGAAAAAGAAACCGCCATTTTTCTGGAAACAGTTCTTCAGTTAAAACCGGTTCTGAAGTAAGTCGGGTTGTTTTAATCAATAAACCCCGTATTCAGATATCATTTGCTTTTATAGAAAACTCGGGCAAATAACAGTCTCGCAGTTTCCTTACCTTCATCCTCTCTAATTAAACGATTTGCTTATGCCCCGAAGTAAAATTGCCGGTATTGGAATGTATGTGCCTGAAAAAGTGGTTACCAATAATGAGCTCAAGCAATACATGGATACCGATGACCAATGGATACAGGAGCGAACTGGTATACAGGAACGTCATTATGCTCATCGAACGGAAGAAACCACCACCACTATGGCAGTTGAGGCTGCTAGTATAGCGATCAAAAGAGCGGGAATCAGCGCTGCCGATATTGATTTTATCGTTTTTGCCACATTATCTCCAGACTATTATTTTCCAGGTTGTGGTGTACTGCTACAACGGGCAATGAAAATGAAAGAGATTGGCGCCCTTGATGTTCGTAACCAGTGCAGCGGGTTTTTATATGCCCTGAGTGTTGCGGATCAGTTTATTAAGACAGGCATGTATAAGAATATCCTGGTGGTGGGTAGTGAAAAGCATTCATTTGGACTTGATTTTACCACAAGAGGTAGAAATATTTCTGTGATTTTTGGTGATGGAGCGGGAGCCGTAGTATTGCAAGCCACCGAAAATGAACAAAGCGGCATATTAAGCACCCATTTACATAGTGATGGCGAATCTGCTGAAATACTGGCTATGTATAACCCCGGTACGCATGCCAACCATTGGGCAGAGAAAAATTATGCTGCTTTTGATGAGGCAGAAATTGGTCAGATGTTTATGAGTCATACAATGATTGATCAAGCCCAGAATTTTCCATTTATGGATGGGCAATCTGTATTTAAAAAAGCAGTTGTTAAATTTCCGGAAGTAATCATGGAAGCACTCTATAAGAATGGATACAATCCTTCCGATATCAATCTCCTGATTCCTCATCAGGCCAATTTGCGGATCAGTCAGTTTGTGCAACAAAAATTAAAACTGCGCGATGATCAGGTATATAATAATATTCAACATTACGGTAACACTACAGCCGCTTCAGTTCCCATAGCTTTGTGTGAAGCCTGGCAAAAAGGGATGATTAAAGAAGGCGATCTGGTTTGTCTGGCTGCTTTTGGTAGTGGATTCACCTGGGCTAGTGCTTTATTAAAATGGTAGCACCCAAACTTATTGTTTTTAATAAGTAATATTTTAACTGTTGAATTTTTGGTTGATGAGCGAAAGAAAAATAATTTACCTGATAAACCCTATTTCCGGCACTTCAAAGAAACAGGGTATTAAAAAATTAATTGAAAGAGAAACAACTGCTCAGGGTATTGCATTCGAAATATATTCCACAAACGTGAATGGCGACTACGATCTGTTGAAAGACAAGATACTGAAGGAAGGAATTACGGATGTAGTAATGATAGGAGGAGATGGAACAGTTAACCAGGTAACGAATGCCTTGCGTGACCTGACAGTCCGTTTTGGTATCATCCCCTTCGGTTCAGGTAATGGCTTGGCTTTGGCTGCGGGATTACCTACCAAGCCACAGCATGCCCTTTCTATCATTTTTGCGGGCAAGTCAAGAAAAGTAGATGCATTTCTGATCAATAACCAATACTCCTGCATGCTGAGTGGTATTGGTTTTGATGCCCAGGTAGCACATGATTTTGCTACTAAAGAAACGCGAGGGCTGATGATGTATACGCAACAGAGTATTTTTAATTATTTCAAAGCACATCCTTATCAGTTTGAGATCATACTCGAAAACTTTTCATTTTATTCAGACGCATTCTTTATCAGCATTGCCAATAGCAATCAATTCGGCAATCATGTTACCATTGCTCCACAGGCAAGTTTAAGTGATGGATTATTAGATATAGTGATCGTACAAAAAATGAATAAAGCCAAACTTCCATTTGCCATTCTGAAACATATCCGCGGAAATAATAAACTACAGCAACTGGTTGAAGATATGACCCATAAAAACATATTATATTTTCAAACGTCCTCTCTTACCATTAAAAATTTTAAACTTGCCCCACTGCATATTGATGGAGAACCCAGAGAAACTGCAGAAGAATTTACGATTGAGATATTAAAGGATTGCTTTGATCTGATACAGGCTTGACTCCTTACTCCATGATCTGTTTTAGTTTGGCGAATTGCTGTTGATTGGCTGCATTGTCCAATGCCATACCAATATCTCTTTTTTCTGCCGCCGTCAAATGAAAACTTAAACTGGCCGGGGCATCATTCTTTGAAGGAACATATTGAAAACAGATACGGTAAAATTGAGGCCCATACGCTTCAAACAGATATTCAAGCTGGTCATGCTGTGCATAGTCTTGCAATTTATACCAGTTATTTTGCAATACCAGAAACGGTTTGGTTAACAGACTAATCAATGTATTGGCTTCTGTTGGCTTATCCCAATCACTCAAACTTCTGTCGCGCAATTGTAGCAAAACCACTTTACTGGTATTCTCTTTTAGCCAGTCGCGAAAAACTTCCACAAACCGAAGCGAAGTTTCCTGCCCATAATTATCCCCGATTCCTGCATCCATCACATCAATAATTGGGTTGGTAGGAAGCCATACATTGGGCAAAACATAGGGAAATGTTGCATTCATACGCAAGGCAGAGAGAATGGTCACATTCATTGCACCCTGTTTTCCAAAATAAGAATTGAAATCAATGGCATCCGGATCATATGGAGTAATATGACTTGTATCTGTCTGATGACGCATTAGAAAACGAACTGGTCTGGTGCCCATAATCACTTTCCGGCCATCTCTACTGATTACTGAATTAAATAACATGGTTGGTATCAGGGCTTTTGCCTCAGGGTCTGCATAGTCATGAAGTGTTTTATCCAGAACACCATGCGTATTCTCGTTAAGTTTTTGTTCGAATGCATATCCCCTATCCTTTGCATATTCATATCCGTTCAGTGTAAATTTTTGTACAGGCCCTATCATGTCCCTGGTAACAAACGATGAGAATAAAGGGCTCAATAGATCACGTGATATATCTGCTACATATTTTTTATCCTGAAGATTGATTGACTTACCGCTAATCTTCTCATAATATAATTCCCTGAAATAGGCTGCTCCTAACATTCCACCAGAAGCACCATTGATTAAAAAAGTTTGTTGCATTAACTGCCCATGAAAAATGCTATCCAGTCTTTGCAAAGCATTCATGGTAAAATTAGCGCTCCGGGTTCCCCCCCCGCTGGTATTGATAATATAGAGAACGGGGCGAGGACTTTTTTGCCTGGCTTTCCACCTGTTCAATATAGCTAGGAACTCTTTTTTATCTGCTTCAATATTATTATCGCTTGCCAGTTGTTTAATGCTTTTTCTGCTATAGGATGGCCGTTCTTCCTTATTCAGGTAGTTTAACCCATATAATTTATTTCTTGGGTCAATTACCTCGTTTTGGTAAAGAAAATTCATGCCCAGATATAGAATTACTAATAAAGGAATGCTCCAGCTATGCAGGAAAAGGGAAATAGCCCCCGAAACTGCAATGAGAATCGCAAAGAATACAGTAATACTGGCAGCAGCAGGTAGTTGAAAAAGGCGTGCGTCAGAAATATATCCAACCAATACCAGAAAAATAAAAGCAATCAGAATCGCGATTACGGCTGCAAAATGATGCCGTTTAAAAACAGAATCTAGAAACTCTTCGGAATAATGCCTGACATCCCTGGGTTTTCGTAAACGAAAACTGGCGCTCAAAAACCAGCTAACGGTAAAATCAGATTTTTCTTTTGGCAGGGTGCTGGTTTGTACTATCTCAGCATATCTAGAATTGGCTTTCTGAATTACCGCCGACATACTATAATAAATCGTTTTATCCGCCCCAAAAAAATAAATAAATGAGATAGCAATTGACAGAACGATTCCGCCTGTAAATCCACCTACCAATAAAAATAATTTCATTCCATGAACCAATTCCTGGTAACGGGCATAGTGTACGGCAGCAATCAGATAGGTTGCCAGAAAACAGAGGGGTAGGAGCGCATTATTGATACAATATTTCAAAAAAGGTTGTGCAGTTGTTGCCAGAAAACGAAGACTTTTGCTATGTAAAATGAAAGTGGTGATATTCCAACTCATCATGAAGATACCTACTGCAAAACCAACGATCGCCGTGCTTAGTGCAGTTACCTCTCCGAAATATTCCGGTGCCAGAAACAAGGAGTCGGCGCCGAAAGTCCGCATAAAATTTCCCGTAACCGTAGCCAATAAAATATACCAGAAAACAAGAAATACCTGGTACTTCCGAAAATGCAATAGAAATAATTGCAAAGGCATAGAGTACCAAAATCCTGTCAGGTATTTCTTCATATTTACAAGAGTCAATTTTGGATAGTACCGCTGCGTGCTTTATCAGGTTATCTGGGTTGAGCAGTATGCCTGTTTACATACAGCATGGCAATCAATGACAATAATAACAACATTCCGGTTAACTGGTGTAATTGTGCTATCCATTCAAATACTCCCCAATGACCCGGAACAATGGTGTTGCTGGTTAATAAAGAACTAACACCCAGTATTACCTGAACAAAAAAAATAACCAACGGAATCCATTTAATCCGTTCAAACAAAAAGCTTCCTTTGGTTCTGAACAGTTTTACTGACCAGATCAAAATAAGTACCAATAAAAGATAGGCAATACTTCGATGGATAAAATGAATCAACAATCGGTTATCTATAAAATTAAGCCAAAGAGGAGAATCTTTAAAAAGATCCTTGGGTAGCCATTCTCCATTGATAGTGGGCCAGCTGGAAGCAAAAGCCGCGGCTTTATGACCCGCCATCAACGCACCGTAAAACAATTGAAATACCACTAAAATAAGTATACCGATATTCCATTTCCGCAAAGAGTGGTTTCTACTGATTTGCCCATCCGCAATCCTTAACCGGAGCGCAAACCAGAATGTATAACTCAATAATCCCAATGCAAAAATAAAATGAAGAGATAAACGGGTAGGCTTTACATAAATCGCATCGCCGGTTAGTCCGCTCGCTACCATAATCCAACCAATAGCCCCTTGCAATGCCCCTAAAAAAAATAAGGTTACAAAAGGAATCACCATTTCTTTCCTGAATTGTTTTCTGATAAAGAAGTAGATGAATCCGAAAGCAAAAACCACCCCGATTAATCTGCCCCATAAACGATGAAACCATTCCCAGAAAAAAATAAATTTAAAATCAGCCAGGGAGAACTCAAAGTTTAACAAATGAAACTGGGGTGTTTGCTTATACTTATCAAATTCATTGAGCCATTGTTGCTCATTTAGTGGTGGCAATGCCCCGGTAATTACATCCCACTGTGTAATGGATAATCCGCTTCCGGTTAATCGTGTAATACCCCCCAATGCAATCTGTATGATCGTCATTACCACACCCAGCAGTAACCAATTGGCTACCTGTCTGGATGATTTTTCTGTTATACCCATATCTATTCTTTTGCGAAATTGAGGCAAAGGTACTGGTGCCATTCCAATATTACCCGGGTAGCCATCGCTCATTTCTGGATTTAGTTTGTGTTTGCAAACCTGGCATTTACGGCTAACTGAATGCAAAATCAGTGTATAGATAAATGAATTTGCCTCAGTTCAAACAATTGTTGAATTTTACGATGTGTTAGCCTCATTTTATCAAAACATTGCTTCTGAAGCCGGCTCGGATGAAGCCGGCCGAGGATGTTATGCAGGTCCGGTTTTTGCAGCAGCAGTTATTTTACCAGTTGATTTTTATCACCCATTATTAAACGACAGCAAGCAGGTAACCGAAAAAAATAGATCTCTTTTACAGGAACTGATCTGTTCGGCTGCAATTTCCTGGGCCGTTGCCAAAGTAGATAATACAGAAATTGACCAGATCAATATATTACAAGCCTCCTTTAAAGCCATGCACCTGTCGATTGGTAAGCTAAACCCTGAACCGGAATTATTATTAATAGATGGCAATCGTTTTAAACCCTACAAAAATATTCCGCATCATTGTATTATAAAGGGGGATGGGAAATTTGCCAGTATTGCAGCGGCGAGTATATTGGCTAAAACGTTTCGGGATAGTTATATGCAGGAGTTACATAAAGAATTTCCGATGTATGGATGGGATCGAAACAAAGGTTATGGAACACTTGAACACAGACTTGCCATTGAAAAATATGGATTATGTAAGTACCATCGAAAAAGCTATCGAATTAATCCGACTGAGAGCAGTTTATTTTAAACGGATTGTATACATTCTGAAAATAAAAAAGTAAAGCCGGTATTCTATACAATTACTCCTCCCATTTACCAGCACCTTCCCTGATCACTTCGTAACTGTCTTTTGTACAATCAATAATAGTAGAAGGAATCATTCCGCCAATACCTCCATCAACTACTATATCTACGAGTTTATGAAAACTATCATATATCCTTTCAGGGTCAGTATACTCTTCTACCATATTACCGGGAAGAGACGCAGATAATAATGGATGACCCAGCTCATGTACAATCGTTCTGGCGATAGTATTATTGGGGATTCTAAGACCGATTGTATTTTTCTTGCTATGCAAAATCTTCGGAACTTCTTTACTCGCTGGTAAAATAAAAGTATAGGGACCGGGTAAATAGTTTTTTAGTAAGCGGTAAAGCGGAGTGGAAATACTTTTCGTGTATTTACTCAAATCACTCAAATCATAACATACAAAACTGAGTTGAGCTTTTGCCGGATCAATTTGTTTAATTCTGGCAATACGTTCAATAGCTTTGGGCTGATAGATATCACAACCCAATCCATAAATAGTATCTGTTGGGTAAATGATTATGCCCCCCGAAAGCAAACAGTCAACGATGGTTTTCAGATGACGAGGATTAGGGTTATCCGGATGAACCTGTAAGAACATAGTTAAAAGTAGACCGGAAAACGCAAAAATGGAAATATTAATAACAGCTAACCCCACCAGCATACATAGTTCTTATTATTCATTTCTAAATAGTCTACTCTTATTCTTGCCGGTAAATCCGGCAACTTATGTTAACATAAAGGCGGCCTTGCGCCGCCTTTTGTTTGTAACCCTCTATGAAACCTGGATTCTTAAAACAGCCGCTCAAAACTGTTTTATAGACGCAAAATAGAAAGTGCCAGGGAAACAAAAAACGTTAGTACTACTCTTCCGGTACGGGTATTTTAGCAGCAGAAAATTGCGGCAAATACCTATTTTATTTTTTAGGATAATTAACGAATTTGCCTGGTCAGCTATTTATTAACCCGGATAATGTTCCTACTGGTTATTTATGATACCTATTGCAATTGTAGATGATCATATTTTAATAAGATATGCACTTGCCAAACATATCAATACATTTTCGGGATACCAGGTAATTTTGGAAGCGAATAATGGGAAACATTTTATCAGCCAGCTAAATACCCGGCAATTTCCGGCACTAGTACTGCTTGATATCCATATGCCTGAAATGAATGGCTTTGAAACTGCAATCTGGATAAGCCGTCATCATCCACAAATTAAGATCATTGCGGTAAGCATGGTAACTGATGAAACAGCCATTATACGGATGCTTAGGAGTGGCGCCAGGGGTTATCTCACAAAAGATGCTGAGCCGGAAGAATTACAGCTTGCTTTACAAACAGTAATTGATAAAGGTATTTATATGAACAGGCTGTTATATACACATGTAATGCCCACCATCTATCATAATCCCGTACAAACTGAAGAAGGTTATTTGAAAGTAATCACTTTGAGTAAAAGGGAAAAAGAGTTTTTACAATGGCTTTGTACAGATAAAGCCTATAAAGAAATCGCGGTAGCCATGTGCGTCAGTATCAGAACGGTGGATGGCTATCGCGATTCGCTTTTCGAAAAATTAAAAGTGGCTTCCAGAATTGGTCTGGTCACTTTTGCCATCAGGAATCAGATTGTACAAATCTGAAATGACAATGAATATATACCAGACTCTGTTTATTTTATCTCCCATACATCTCTGCCATGTAAAAGCTTATCCAAGTCTCCCCTGCCTTTACCGGCAATAGCTTCTTCAATCTGCATAGTCATTACATCTTCATAACAGGCACGCTGCGTTTCATAAAATACACCAAATGGTCTTGGGAAATGTCCCCCTTGTTTATTCGGGTTATCAAACATTCTTACCAATATCTGTGCTTTATAAAAATCAGTTTCATCATGTATCCAAAGATCTTCTTCTGTTACACCATTGCCCAACTCTACCACAACCGGATGTAAGCCATCCAGCTTAATTCCTTTTTTACGGTCTGCCCCAAATACCAGCGGTTTTCCTTGTTCCAGGAATAAAGTTTCTTCCAGCTTGGTTCCTTTTTCTGTAAATATTTCAAAAGCACCATCATTGAAAATATTACAATTCTGGTATATTTCTAAGAAAGAAGATCCTTTATGCTGGTATGACCTGGTAAGCATGGATTGCAGGTGTTTGGGATCACGATCCATACTTCTTGCTATAAAACTTGCATCAGCACCCATGGCCAATGCCAGAGGATTGAAGGGATGGTCAATACTTCCCATCGGGGTACTCTTGGTGATTTTATGTTCTTCGGAAGTAGGTGAATACTGTCCTTTTGTTAAACCATAAATCTGGTTATTAAACAACAATACGTTCACATCAAAATTCCGGCGTAATAAGTGAATCGTATGGTTACCCCCAATACTCAACCCATCCCCATCACCAGTAACTATCCAAACACTTAATTCGGGTCTGGCTGCTTTCAACCCACTGGCTACCGCTGTAGCACGACCATGGATTGAGTGCATTCCATACGTATTCATATAATATGGAAAACGGCTGCTACATCCGATACCACTAATAATCACAATATTTTCCTTGGGTATTCCAATACCCGGCATAATTTTTTGTACCTGGGCTAAAATAGAATAGTCGCCACAACCAGGGCACCAACGTACTTCCTGATCAGTTGCAAAATCTTTAGCAGTAAGCTGTGGGGCAATTTGAGTAAGGGTCTCTGACATAAAACTTGATTAGTAATGATCAATTAATAATTAGTAATAGAACCGAATCACCAATTACTAATTCCTGCAAAAATCGTAAATAATTAGTAATTATGGATTACTAATTCTGAATTATTCAACACCGGGTACTATAATTGGTTCAATTCCTCCCAATATTCTGCCGCCCGCCTTGTATGAGGTATTACAATCGTTCCCCCCACTATATTGGCAACCGCAAAAATTTCGTAGATCTCATCGGTATTTACCCCTAATTCAAAGTTCTTACCAAGATGGTATTTGATGCAATCATCGCAACGAAGTACCATACTGGCTACCAGACCCAGCATTTCCTTGGTCTTTTTATCCAGTGCACCCTCTTCATAGGTATTGGTATCCAGGTTCCATAAACGCTTCATCACAAGATTATTCTTACTTAAGATTACTTCATTCATTTTTTCCCTGTAAGAATTGAATTCCTTAACTAATTCACTCATAATTTCAGATTTTAGGTGCCAAAAATACAAAAGCACCTACTGAATGGCTGTTTTTGTTTGTATTTTCCGTTTTCAAATCAGTTATTATGACTAAAAAGTATTTTTTACTATTTCTTTCCCTGATCAGCCTGTCTGTTCTTCAAGTAGCAGCTCAAAGCAAAAATGAGTTGATTAAGGTGACCGATATGCTTAAGATCAGGCAATTAAGCGGTGTTACTGTAAATCCTGCCGGTACAAAAGCTGCATTTGTCGTTAATTCTATCGAACCCGAAGGGGAAACGAAATGGGAATACAGTTATAATAACCAGCTTTACCTGGTGCCTACCGATGGTTCTTCAGCACCCAGAATTCTTACAGCCAAGGAAGGCGCATCACAACCCGCCTGGAGCCCCGATGGTAAACAACTGCTTTTTGTGCGGGCCGTAGAAGGTAAGCCACAGATATTTCTTCTGTCATTTGATGGAGGAGAGCCCCTGCAACTTACCCGATTCCGGTATGGAGCCAGTTCTCCGAAATGGAGCCCGGATGGGAAAAAAATTCTTTTCTCATCTAGCATCACACTAAAAGAATTGCTGAAAGATGTTCAGTTGAATCCAAAAAAAGAAATACCCGCCTGGCCATATGAAAAACCCGGTTTTGAAAAAAATACCCAGTTTATTGCCAGTAATGCCAAGCCGGATCCCGATGGAAATATCGAAGAAATCAGGGCCTATCTGGAAAACAATGCAGCAGATAAAAAAGCCAAAGTAATTAATAAGCTGAATTTTCAGGAAGAAGCTACCACCAGTTCAGAAATCTCTTTCGGTCATTTCTTTATTATGTCTGCCGAGCCAAGGTCGCAACCTGTTGCTGTTACACATGGCTTTTATCGCTTTAGTGCTGCTGAGTTTACTCCTGATAGTAAAAAACTAATTATTACGGGAGATATCGATTCAACCACGCACCCCGATCGTTCCCTGGAATCGCAAATATGGATAGGAGATGCCGATGGCAGTAACCTGACATTATTATTAGGTGCTAAAGGAAGAACCTATACCAGTGCCAAACTTTCCCCTTCCGGCAAATGGCTGGCATTTCAATACGGCAGTACTTCTTTTGTAGATATTCCAACGCTGGCCATTATGCCTTTATATGGAAGTGCCAAGGATATAATCAATTTAAATTTCGACAGAGCCAAGTCTAATATTACCTGGAGTGCCGATGAAAAACATTTGTATTTTCTGGCGCAAAGCAACGGTGGAGCGCCTATATACCGGGTAGATCTGAAAACACAAAAGACGGAAGCTTTATCGGGTATCAATGCAGGTATCAGTAGCTTCGATCTGAAAGACAATAAACTCGTTTTTGTAAAAACGGAAGTTGCCAACCCATTTGAACTGTATGCTGCGGATGCCAATTGTAAAAATGAATTGCGGATTAGCAGTTTTAATAATGAGTGGCTTGCCAACAAAAAACTCAGTTTTCCCGAAAAGAGAACCTTTGTTAACGAAAAAGGTTTAACTGTAGAATATTGGGTAATGAAGCCTACCAATTATGAACCCGGAAAAAAATATCCTGCCATTCTTGATATTCATGGAGGACCGACTGCTATGTGGGGGCCTGGGGAAAGTTCTATGTGGCATGAGTTTCAATATTATTGTTCCAAGGGCTATGTAGTGGTTTATGGAAACCCACGCGGCTCAGGCGGTTATGGAGCTGATTTTTTACGAGCCAATATCAACGATTGGGGAACCGGCCCAACCAGTGATGTTCTTACCTATCTGGATAAAGCAGTAGCTGAAGGATTTATTGATAGTACTAAATTAACAGTTACCGGTGGTTCTTATGCCGGTTACCTGGTAGCATGGATCGTTGGTCATGACCAACGTTTTAAAGCCGCCTGCTCACAAAGAGGTGTATATGATCTGGCAACTTTTTTTGGAGAGGGAAATGCCTGGAGACTGGTGCCCAATTATTTTGGCGGTTACCCTTGGGAGCCTGTCACCAAAGCCATTCTTGTTCGTGAATCACCGATTACTTATGTAGAAAATATTCATACTCCGTATATTATTTTTCATGGTGAGAATGATTTGAGAACAGGTACCATTCAGGGAGAAATGTTGTATAGGAGTCTAAAAATATTGGGGCGCCCTGTTGAATATGTTCGTCACCCCGGAGGCACCCATGAATTAACACGCAGTGGCAATAACCGGCAACGAATTGATCAGATGTTACGTACCATTGAATTTTTTGAAAGGTATATTACGCATTGATCAAATGCCAATACATAATAAAAGCGTTATTTCAGTGAATATGCTGCAATAACGCTTTTTTATTTTGCTGAAACAGAACCAACTGGCATTCAATCTATGAAAAGATCATCTCAGCGTTTATTTTACCAGTTTCAACCAATCCACAATTCCTAAATATAATTTCTGGGCTACTGCGGCCTGAAATTCAGCATTAATAATTCTTTTCTCATCATCTTCATTACTCAGAAATGCAATTTCTACGAGGCTATTAGGAAAATCAGTAGGCGCATTCAGGGTAAAATTGAAATTACCCACATTTCCAAACTCATTCAATTTCAGGTCAAGCATCCTGGTCAGTAAAGAAGTGGTTAAAGAACGGAATCCGATATGTTTATAATAAGTGCTCACTCCCCTCACCTGTGCATTGGCACTTGAATTAAGATGCAGGCTGATCAGGATATCCGGGTTTTGTTGTTGCAGAAAAAGCACCCTGTCTTTATTATCAAACGTAGTATCGGTTGTACGTGTCATAATAATTTTTTTCACCCCTTTTTTCTTCAACAGCTTTTCCAATGTTTTTGCAAAAATTAGTGTGTAATCCTTTTCTTCATGTTTGGCATGCACACCGCCTGTACCGCTATTGGTTCCGCCATGACCAGCATCGATAGCAATGACAATATTGCGTATATCGAGTTTTTCAGGTTGACGCTTTACCCTGATAACTAATATTTTTCCTTTGTATCCAATGGTATATCCCCAATGTTGGCGATGCAATAATTCAATGGTTACCCGAACCACATCATCTTCTACCTGGTTGTAATAAATATTTTTAATCTCTTTTAATGAGCGCAATTGTGTTATCCAATTGGTATTACTCTGTACTCCATAAATATCTATTACAATCTTGGATGGGTTAATCTCCATTACGCTCTTATAAGGCAGGCGTTCATCCATATTAATACCTACATAATCAAATAAGGAATCGCCTTTAACACTAAACGAATTTGTGAGATAAAAAGGTTTCTCTTTCTGGGCACTATCCGGTTTCACATTCCCTTTTTCGATATAAGCGGTATGGTATTTAGACAGTTGCACACTATACATATCCCGGGTGGAATCAATGATATGCAACAGTATATTCGAATCGATATAGCCCATTTTAGCGCCACCTAACCTATCGTCACCAAGCCCATAATAAAAAGAAGGCAGTTTGCCGGTTGATCTGGCAAGTATATAATGAGGTACAGGCGTTTGCGCAGATAACTGGCAGGTAATCATCCATGCTATACAGATACATAAAAGGGGGGTCTTCATTATCTGAAGATAAAAATATAAATCAGATAGTTCTTGTCTTGAAGCAAAAAAATATTGTTGCCGATTTGTGTGAGGTACATAAAAAAGCCCGGTTAGCGATCAACCAACCGGGCTTCTATCTGATATGTTCTTTAATCGTAACGTTTCATTTTTTTGGATATCCAGAGATCCCGATAGCTAAGGGTAACATTGAACTGGGTATATCCTTCTTTGATCAGGCCATTGTTAGTAGTACCACGCTGACCAACTTCTACGGCTGCATGAATACCCAACCCGCTTAAGATCATCCTGGATAATTCTGTGCCTGCACCAAAAGTTAAGCCATAGTCTTGTAACTGTACACCAGACATTCGGATATAAGAATTTTCATAGAAAAAGCCGGCCTGCAAAAAGTATTTTTCGTAGGATGAGTTTAGGTATGAGCCTTTTTTGGAGTATTCACTTCCTACAGATAAACGCTGGCTGTTTTCCAGTGTATAACTGATACCGCTGTAGTTTAATTGTTTCCAGCCCTGGTAATTATAATCAACTGCAAATGTGTATGCATCCTTTAGGGTTGCGGCAACACCTGCTGTATAAGTATCCGGCAGCGTAAAATAATTAGACTTATATGAATCGGTACTTAGCAAAATACTATTGCCCGATTTGGCTAATAAACTATAGTTGGCCCTGAGTTTTGTTTTTGGAGAAGCAGTGGCACCAAAGGCAATATCCCATTTACTATTGAGCTTGGTACGATATTGCATACCCAGTTTAAAATAGGGATTTCCGATATAGATATTTCTTTCGGTACTTACCGTACTATCGGTAAGTTGTCCGGAAAGCGTTTCTGTTTCATCCATATTGCCAAATAGATAAGCAGACTGCAAACCAACAGATAAATGTTTATTTATTATAAAACTATTGGTTACATAAAACAGGTTAGTACCTCCTATTCCAAGATAATTGGCATTTTCATAAAGATTACTGCCCTGAATGCTTTTTAATCCATTAAAAGCATAGTTAACTGTACTAAACGGCATCAGTCCAAAACTCAATGCCCAACGTGGTTTTAATTTAACCGCAAATGCCAGTTTTTTAAACTGAATATCAGTAGAGGTATTATTGGTAATATCTGTAATGGGTGTTCCGGAGTAGGTTACCGCTTTGAAACGGGTAGCTACTTCAAAATAAAAATAATGATCTTCTAGTACGCTGTAAGAAGCGGGATTGGCCTGGTACAAAAAGCGGTTAGAGGATAAAGCCATACCGGCATGCCCCATCCCAGAACTCCTGTCGAATGTACTTTTCTCCAAATCACCAATACCGATGATCGAATAAGGTGATGTATTATTTTGGGCATGACCGGGCAATACTGTACAAAATAGACCCACCACACAAAATAGTAATATTCTCATTTTCTTACTTGTATTTTATTGTACAACAGCCGCATATAAAATCACCAACTGCATTTGACCTTTTAAATTGAATTTATCTCCGACCATAACCCTATTAAAATTTGTTTCTAATGCCGGACTAGGGGGCAATAGCAACAGTCCATTATCATTCAGGGTTCCATCTGCCATCAGGCTTTTCACATAGGCTGTTACATCATAGGTGTAGGCCGTATTCACACCAAATAATCCATCCATAAAAAGATTTCCATACTGAACTGCCGATGTTCCGTTTGTTGCGGGAGAAGCCAGGTCGGCTCCTATCAGGTTCAACTGGGTAGTATTGGAAAGTCTGAGTTTTGGCGGTAGCGGATAAGATACAAAACTTCCCTGCATGGGGTGTACGATAAGAGAAGCTTGTAATATTTTGGCATAATTATTCAGTTTGAGCACATCCCTTGCCGTTGGAAATTTGATCTTAGCCATCACCCCTGCCGAATAGGAAGAGAATGCCATATTGCCGGTAGCTGTACTCGGAATTTTTTTAAGTGTGGAAATATTTTGCAGAACAGTACCTGTTCTATCAACCGTTATATTGGTAAAATGATGGTTCTTATTTGCAAGTGTAAAATTCATCACCCTGCTTTGTAGAAAAAGCGCCGGCTTTTTATAGTACATCCGCATAATAACACTGTCCTTACAGCCATAAATGGCAGGACTATTTGTAGGTGAACTGAGCCGTAAGCCAAACAAATATTGCAGGAATGCATTGTTGGTTTTAATATCAATATCATTCGGGTCCTTGAGCTTATTCAGTAATTCATTACCCAGGTTATCGCTTAACCGGATGAATATAGAATCACCTCTGGATGGTCGAATGGTTATATCCTGTGAACCCAATAAATTAGGATCTACTGAAAATTGTCGGGTATTATAAATATTCAGCAGGTTATTATCATATCCTGTAATGGTTTGTGTTACCCTGCTCACATTAACATGTACCGGCTTAGTGGTATCACCATAATAAGATTTATCGGGGATCAGTACCAGACATAAAGAATCGAAAGTACAGGTACGGAAAGAGTCTACATAAGCTGGTGGGACCACTTCAAAATAAGTATTGGCATTCACCATCCCGAATACAGGATCTGAATATCCCCCTATCAATGAAACTCCTTTAGAAGAAGTTACAAATGAGTCTACATATATAGTTGAAACGCTCGCAGTAAAAGTGTCAACCTTTACAATCTGGGTAAAATCATTGTCCAGGAATTGTGAGCCAAACTGAATATCTACTTTTTTGCAGGCAAACCACAATATGGAAAAAAGTAAGAGAAAGAAAATCTGTATTTTTTTTGGCATCAGGATACAATTGTATTGCTATCAGAAACAAGGAATATTTTATTAGAACGCACAATAATAGACAGTACCCCTGTTACAGAATTGTTAGTATGGATTATTGAATAATTTTCAACGGTGAATATGTTATTTTTGTCTGCAAAATTGAAAAAAACAGGAATTTTGGCTGTGCAAAACTAATATATTTCTCCGGACCAATAAAAAAAGCCTTTGAAAAAAACATTCGCAGATAAAAATCGTACATTCGTCTTTGAATATACTGCGAAAATCCATTTTAACGATTTAGGGTAAGCGCAGGCAGATAATTTCAGGCAAAATTTCATACATGAAGCGACTAAAGTACTATTTTTTCTTACCTGCAAGTATTGTACTAATACTGATTTCCTGTGCCAAAACCACTTCACCAAGTACTGATACAAGTGGTAACTGGCTCAAACGTTCTGAGTTTGATGGTAATGCCCGCACAGAAGCGGCTTCTTTTGTAATTGGTGATACCGCATATATAGGTACCGGTTATGATGGAACTAACCGTTACGTTGATTTCTGGGCCTACGATCCCGTTCAAAATTTCTGGACCCAACACGCACAATTCCCCGGAATTGCCAGAAACTCTGCAGTAGGGTTTAGTGTGGGTACATTCGGATATATCGGCACCGGTTACGATGGTGTAAATATGCTGGGTGATATTTATGAATTTTCACAGGCTACCAATAGCTGGAAAAGAAAGGCAGACTTTGCCGGTACACCCAGGTATGATGCTGTAGGATTTGGGATCAATACCAAAGGATATATTTCAACCGGTTTTGATGGTGGCTATACCAAAGACCTTTGGGAATTTACGCCTACTGGCGGTACCAATGGTGCCTGGGTACAAAAAGTGAGTCTGGGTGGCAGCAAACGTTCAGGTGCTATTTGTTGGGTATATAATAACAAGGCATACATTTTAACGGGCATCAATAATGGTACTGAAGTAAGTGATTTCTGGTCATTCGACCCAACTGCAGGAACCTGGACCCAGTTAAGGGATATTGCCAATACCAGTGCAGATAGTTATGATGATGATTATACTGATATCGTTAGAGATAATGGTGTAGGCCTGGTTTTAGGTGCAAAAGGCTATGTAGCAGTTGGAGAAAATGGTGCGTATACCAAAAAAACATGGGAATATGATTTTGCCTCTGATCTTTGGGTTCGTAAAACACCATATGAGCGTTCTGAAAGAATCGGTGCTGTTGCCTTTACTGTAAAAGGAAGAGGATTTATCGCAACCGGTAAAAACAGCACTTATTATTTTGATGATATCGACGAATGGCAACCGCTTATTACTTATAATGCAAACGATTAAAAAAAACTGGGTATACGCGCTTTTCGTATTTGCAGTTGGGTTTTTTATCTATAAACAGTTTATACAAAAGGCGAAACATCCGGATCAGGTTGAAATTTCATACAAGGTTTTTCATACAGATGCAGGATGGGGATATGACATATTTACCAATGATACGTTATATGTTCACCAGCAATTTATGCCGGCAATAGAAGGAAGAAAAGGATTTGCTTCAGAAGCAGATGCCAAATTGATAGCTTCACTGGCTGTAACTAAGATGAAAGACCAGAAGTTAAAATTACCAATGATACTGTTGTCTGATCTGGACAGTTGTAAAATAGCCAGATAAATAACTTACTTTATATCTCAATAACAAAAAACTCTTAGTAAACACTAAGAGTTTTTTGTTATCATATCATCCAGTAATTGGCGGTAGGCATGTCCGATGGGTATGGTATTGGTGCCAATCGTGATTTCATTCCGGCTGATATAGTCTACCTGTCCCAACGAAATAATATACGACCGATGCACCCTTATAAAAGCACTGGCGGGTAATTTGCTTTCAAAATCTTTTAAATTCTGCAGGGTAGTGAGTGGGGAGAGTTTCCCTTTTAAAAATACCTGGGTATAATCCCTGAGACCGGAAAGAAACAGTATATCCGCCAGGTTTATTTTAATGAGTTTATATTCCGACTTAATAAATATGTATTCCCGCTTAGTATCCGAAGGATTGGAAACCATTTTCATATACGCATTTATATTTTGAATTAAAGAAAATATCCGTTCATGGCTAAATGGCGCTTGCAGATAAGAAAAGATATTCTTATGGATGGTAGAAGCCTGCATTTCTGATTCCTTACCTATACAAACCAGTAAAGGCAATTCTTTTTTCTCTTTCACCAAAGCTGTCAATATCGATAAATCTGCCATGAGGATATCACAATGTGCTTCAGTAAGTTTTGGTTTGGCTTGCTCGATATTGGAGAAACTACCTGCAAGACTTACACCAGGGGTTATGGCCAGGTAATCCTGCAAAAGCTGTAATTCTTTTGTGTCATCATGTATGATAACAATTTTTCTCATGGTAGGACCTTATATATGGGTAAACTAAATGCTGCCAGGTACATGACCACAAAATGACTTAAAAAAAGAATAAGCTAATGTTAAAACACCTCTTAAAGGGGTTTTATCCTGAAAACTCTTTCCGGCTCTTGAATCATCGTACGCTGAATGATATTTTCCAGGTGCTGATCTGTGGCAGAAAATAAAAAACCTCATTGCTTTTGACAACAATGAGGCTTTGTTTTAGCAAGCAATCGTAAAATAGTTTCCAAATATTAACAAAATTTATGACACTTGCTAATTTTTCGCCAACTTTTTTATTACAGATGATACCCGTTATCTGCTACCAGTTTATCTGATATCCTTCGTCTGGCATCCTTGGTATTAAAGGGTTCTGCCTTGGTAAAACGTTTTAACCCGATATGCATCATACGCAATTCGTCGCCTTCTGCGAAGCTGTTTAAGGCATCTTTTCCGGCTTTATTGATACGATCGGCAGCATCATAGAGATAGGTTCGCATGATATCTGTTTGTATGGATACCTGCTCTGCCCCTTTACTATCTGACAGTTTCATTACCCGTAAAAGTGCACTTTCTGCATTAAATACTTCTATGGCCATATCTGCAATATTCATCAGCACTTCCTGTTCTTTATCTAATTGCATCATCAGTTTCTGAACGGCAGCCCCTGCTACCATTAATATTGCTTTTTTAAAATTCGTAATATACTTACGCTCTTTCGCAAATGCCCCATCGTCCTCAGCACCAAAATCAGGTATACTCATCAGTTCTTTCTGAACTGCCATGGCTGGTCCCATCAGATCCAGCTTACCCTTCATGGCGCGTTTCAATACCATATCAACCGTTAATAAGCGATTGATCTCATTGGTTCCTTCATAAATACGATTGATACGGCTATCCCGGTAAGCCCTGGAGATGGTGTATTCATCACTATAGCCATTCCCGCCATGAATCTGTACGCCTTCATCTACTACAAAGTCGAGGACCTCACTGCCAAATACTTTTAAAATAGAACATTCGATAGCATATTCTTCAGCAGCACCTAATAATGCTTCGGCAAAACTCTTTCCGCTTTTCAGTAGTTCTGTTTCTTTATTATCGATCCATTTAGCAGTGCGATATAAAGCGCTTTCGCAAACCCACATCCGTATGGCCATTTCAGCCATTTTATGTCGGATAGCTCCAAATTTTGCGATGGGTAGTTTGAACTGTTCGCGTGTTTTCGCATATTGGATAGACACTGTGGCGGCTCTTTTTGCTCCACCCAAAGCGGCGGCACATAATTTTAACCGGCCTATGTTCAAGATGTTGAATGCAATCAGGTGCCCTTTTCCAATTTCACCCAACACATTTTCAACGGGCACTTTACAATCCTGGAAATACAATTGTACAGTAGATGAGCCTTTGATACCCATTTTATGTTCTTCGGGGCCTTGGGTAAATCCTTCAAATCCTCTTTCCAAAATAAAGCCAGTAAATTTATCGCCATCAATCTTTGCAAACACTGTGTACACATCGGCAAAGCCTCCATTGGTAATCCAGCATTTCTGCCCGTTGAGTAAATAATATTTTCCATCCTCACTTAGTCTGGCAGTAGATTTAGCACCCAATGCATCACTACCACTATTCGGTTCTGTTAATCCATAGGCACCTTTCCACTCACCTGTTGCCAGTTTAGGTATGTATTTTTCCTTTTGTGCGTCGGTACCAAAATAAAGAATCGGTAACGACCCAATACCTGTATGGGCAGCCACTGCAACAGAGAAAGAATATCCGCCACCTAATCCTTCATTCACGATAGATGAAGTAATAAAATCCTTTCCCAATCCTCCATATTGCTCAGGGAAAGAAGTTGACAGCAAACCTTGTTCACCTGCTTTTTCCAGTAAAGAGGGCATTAAACCTGGCTCCATCTTATCTATCCGTACAATATTTGGGATGACTTCTGTATCCAGAAACTGGGCACACATATCCATGACCATTTTCTGTTCTTCATCAAAATTTTCAGGAATAAACGTATCGAAAGGATTGCTCTCTTTGATAATCCATTCTCCGCCTTTTAAGGCTGTTGATTGTGTGATAGGTTCCATAAAATATTTGTTACGGTTTGCTGATGTTATAAGTTAAGTTAGGTTATCGTATACACGTTGGAATACGGCTTTGACGGTTTCGATCTCTTCTTTATTTACACCAATCAGGGCTTCGCTCATGGTTTGATTAGCCAGTTCAATCGTTCTATCCTGCAATTCTTTGGCCGCCTCAGTTAAACAAACCAGATTGATTCTCCTGTCTGATTTAGAAGGCATTCTTTTTACCAGTTTTTGTTTCTCCAGGTTATCTATCAATCGGGTGATACTGGGTTTATCCCGGAATGTTCGGGTGCAGAGTTCCTGTTGACTCAAGCAATCCTCTTTCCATAAATGATACAACACACTCCATTGCTCAATGGTAATTTCAAGTCCGGCCAGCCGAAAATTTTTCTGTAACCTGCGGGCAACAGCAGTGGATGCCATACCATTGATGACACTATACAGCTCTCCTCTTTTAAATTGGTTGTTTGGCATATAGTTAGTTATGCAACTAATTTCAAAATAAGTTCGTTTCTTTGACACCACCAAGAATAAATGCTTAAATTTTGCCCAATACATGAAAACTCATTTGCTCAGATACCGGAATTCTGATATTTCCTACCAAACCTGGGGAGCTGGGGGGAAATGGCTTTTTTGTTTGCATGGGTATGGAGAAGACAGTCAGTCTTTTGAGCCATTTGCTCCTTTATTGGCAGATGAATACACAATGATTGCCATTGATCTCCCGTTTCATGGGCATACTGAGTGGCGTGAGGGACTTTTATTTGATCCTGCCGACCTGGTAGCCATAATCAATCTGATCAAACCTGCAAGCCATTCCTTTAGCCTGTTGGGGTATAGTATGGGAGGACGGGTAGCACTTCAGCTGGCGGGTATGATTCCGCAACAGATAGAGAGAATGGTATTAGTAGCCCCAGATGGCTTACACAAGAACAAATGGCAATGGCTGGCTACACAAACCAAAGCAGGTAACCAGTTATTCGCCTATTGCATGCAAAAACCGGCTACGATGCTTTTTTTAGCAGATACGGGTACAAAATGGGGGATCTTTAATAAAAGCCTGCTCAGGTTTGTACATTATTACCTGGATAAAGAAACTGAAAGAGAATTATTATATCTGCGCTGGACCACCATGCGTCGTTTTAAACCCAATCAAGTCCTTATCAAAAAAGAAATTATACAATGCAAAATAGTGGTCCATCTAATATTCGGAGCATTTGACAGAGTAATCTTACCTAAACATGGCTATCATTTTAGTAAAAACGCAAACAAACTGATTACTGTAACAGAAATCGCATCCGGTCACCTGTTACTCAAAGAAAAACATATTGCGCAAATTGCGGGATTTTTATTGGCATAATCGTCATGTGAATACGCGATTCAATTATGAATTGTTACTTTCTAATTGGTAATTACTAACTAATATTCCTTTCTTTGTTCACATGTACGGGTTAGCACTTATTATTACAACCATACTATTGATCGGCTATTGCTGTTTACTACTCATGTACAGGCAATGGTTGATTCACCTACCTGTTTTTACCCATAAGAACGATGCCCGATTAGCTGCTACTCATTTTTCAGTGATTGTGCCTGCCAGAAATGAGGAAAACAATATCAAGCAATGTTTAGAATCTATTTTACAACAACCCTATCCCATGGAGCTTTTTGAAGTAATTATTGTGAATGATCATTCTACCGACGAAACAGAAAATATTGTTCTTGCACTTCAAAAACAATACAGTAATCTTTTTCTGTTGAATCTGAAAGATCATCTTACGAATAAACAGTTAACTGCTTATAAAAAAAAGGCTATTGAACTGGCGGCAATACAATGCAATGGGAGCTGGATAGTAACTACCGATGCAGATTGTATTGTTACCGACAATTGGCTCAGTAATTTCGACCAGTATATCCAGGAAAGAGAACCTGTATTCGTAGCAGCACCCGTTATGTTTACCAATGATCATTCATTTTTATCTGTATTTCAGTTATTGGATTTTCTTAGTCTGCAGGGAATTACTGCCGCTTCCGTATCTGCCGGCTATCATAGTATGTGCAATGGTGCCAATATCTGCTATCGCAAAGATGTATTTACCGAAGTGGGGAGGTTCAGCGGGATTGATCATATAGCAAGTGGAGACGATATGCTACTGATGCATAAGATCAAATTAAAATACCCAGGAAAGATCGGATACTTGTATAGCAAGGAATCCATAGTACTTACTTCCCCAATGGGTACCTGGAAAGATTTTTTTAATCAGCGAATCCGATGGGCCAGTAAAGCAAGTAGTTATCAGGATAAAGGTATCTACTGGATACTCCTACTCGTTTATTTGTTAAATGCAGCGCTATTTGTTTTATTAGTAAGCAGTCCGTTTATTCATCATGGAATTATTAACTGGCTGATATTGGTGGGCATCAAGACATTAGTAGAACTCAGTTTTATGTTACCGGTTGCCCGCTTTTATGGGCAGATAAAAGCATTATTTTGGTTCCCATTGATGCAGCCATTTCATATTTTTTATACAGTAGTGGCAGGATGGTTGGGTAAATTTGGAACCTATCAATGGAAAGGCAGAACTGTAAAATAAGGGCCTTCGTATACTGTGAATCATCATTGAATAAAGCATTCTTAAAAGCATATATTTCTATTCAACTGTTTTATTTCTTATTTTTCAACTGTGTTAGAAAACCAACAGAAACATTCTTTTCTTAAAAAACTGCTCAGAAATAAAGGAGCTTATTTTGGATTGGTATTAATCGGGGTAAGTATTCTGCTTGCTGTATTATGCTACTTTATTATTCCGGATAATTCTCCTAACGCCAACCGAATGATCCCTGAGATCGGGAGCAAAAAACCCGGATATCAGATTCTATTGCTCAGAATAAAAAGAGATAAGCAGGTGTTTACGCATGGATTTATCGATAGACTGATGAATGGGAAGGAGGAGTTGTATCAATATATTCCTATCACTTCCTATACACTAAAAAAGGACACTATCTATTTTCAAAAATATGTGGATGAAGGAATTACTGAAGCAGGAAAAATAGCCAAATCGGCCGCTGCCGAATTGCCTGTAATCAAATCAACTTATTATCTCGGCACGGATGGTTTTGGGAGAGATATCCTCAGCAGGCTTATTATTGGAATTCGGGTTAGCTTAAGTGTAGGATTGATTGCTGTATTGATTTCATTGACCATTGGTATTATTTTGGGTGCGCTGGCGGGTTATTTTGGTGGTTGGGTAGATGAGCTGATCATGTGGTTTATTAATGTGGTATGGAGTATTCCCACCCTATTATTGGTTTTTGCTATTACCCTTGCCCTGGGTAAAGGTTTCTGGCAGGTATTTATTGCTGTGGGCTTAACCATGTGGGTAAACGTGGCCAGGCTGGTAAGGGGACAGGTGCTGGCTCTTCGTGAATTGGAATATATAGAAGCTACCCGTTCCCTCGGCTATTCGCATATCCGGATCATTGGCAGGCATATTTTACCTAATATACTGGGGCCGGTCATGGTAATTGCAGCAGGGAATTTTGCTTCCGCGATTGTGATAGAAGCCGGACTCAGCTTTCTTGGTGTAGGTGTTCAACCGCCGCAACCCAGCTGGGGATTGATGATCAAAGAAAATTATAATTTTATTATTACCCATAATCCCGCCCTGGCATTGGCCCCGGGTATTGCCATTATGCTGCTGGTGCTGGCGTTTAATTTAGTGGGAAATGGGTTGAGAGATGCGTTGAGTGTAAAAGAGTAAGAATATCGAATAATGAATTTTGAATTAGGAAGGACTTTTTAGGGGGTTGATTCAGGATATAGTTGTTGTTATAGGTGAGAATTGATCATTTGCGAGGGTTGATTTTTCTTCTTTTAGTTTGGTGTCTAGTAAAATGATCATACCCAGGCATAGCCAGAAAAGGCTGCCCACTTTATCTGTTTCAATCATATCGCTTGAGCAATTGATTACGCCAATCATGATCAGGATACTTCCTGTTGCCAGGGTAACGGTTTGGTAAAACCGGCTTTGTAACTGGTGATAGATTCTTTGAACAGCCAGGAGCATGCCAAAATAAAGAAGGCAGAAAAGCAGAAGGCCAATGATTCCCTGCTCTAATGATACGAGGATAAAATAATTGTGAACAGTGGAATGTTCAGGATTATCGCTTACCCATGTTTGAAAACGATTTACAGTATATGGGCGATAATGAAGATAAAAAGTGTTGGGACCGAATCCGGTAATCGGTTTTTCAGTCAGCATTCTGGCCCCTGCCACCCAACGATAAAACCTTTCTGCATTCGATACATCTTTGAGTGCAACGGTAGCCATCATATGTTTACCAAAATCAGTATTGTAAACGGTTCGGTCATGATCGGGAACAAAACGCATGAAATTTTTATCGGTTACCAGCCATACTGTTGAAACCAGGATAACGGAAATGGAAATAAGTATCAAAACCCTCATCCATTTTTTGCGAATTACCCAAACCACTCCGATACCCGCCAGTAAAGCTATCCAGGCGCCTCTCGAATAAGCAAAGAGCAATCCTCCCAGTCCGATTACCAAAGCTATTGTTATCCATTTTTTGCTTTTACTTTCTCTTGGAGTAAGCTTCCAGAAACACCAGCCAACCGGCAACAGGCAAACCAACATTGATGAATAGTTTACATGGTTTCTAAAAAAAGGAAACATAATTTTCTTGATACTTTCAAATGATAGCTGGTAGAAGGCATGTCTGATCAATACCTGAACCACTAATAGCAACATGGGAATTACTAAACACAATGCCATTTTGCGAATACGATCCATGGAAAAAAGCAGGATCTGGGGAAGCATAACAAAAGGAATGATAAACCAGGTCTTGGCCAACACAAATTTTACAGATAATACGGGTTCAACTGAGAACTCAACAGTTATTATCAACCAGAAAAAATAAAGACACAGAATAAAAAATAAGGGATGTATAGCCAGTGAACGGGGAAACCACCTGGGCGTATGAACCAGTTTAGCGATACTAATACCTGTAAGCAGCAACATAAAAATTTCATCCGGAAAATCGAGGCCTAAGGAAGGAGTGATATTCCATTCCGTAGAGAGAGGAAGCGCTATCAATAATAACCAGAACAATTGTTCTGTATGCAAAATGAAATAGCTAAATAGAAGGGGGGTCAATACCCATACAAAAGGGATAATCATCAGCCTGGGCTCCTGAAATGTTACGGATAGTATAAGGGCTATCAGGAAAACAAAAAAAGGCAGGAGGAATGAACGTTGATATGGCGTTTCTAACGCTGTCATATCAGGCAATATTTTTTCTGTCGTTCACCAATACCAAAAAACAACTGAATACAAAAGCAATCAGCATAGAAATCAGGATGATGGCAGGTTTATCCGGTCTTTCTGACTTAGCAGCTGGTACTGCTGATTCCAGTACATATAAAACATCGGTATGGTTTTCCAAAGCCAGTTTACACTCATCAGCTGCTTTGTGATATTGTTTGATCTGTTCAAGCAGGGTTTGCATTCGGCTACTGATAAGATCACGCTGAACAGTATTGGCAGATGCTATCCGATCAGCAAACAAAGCATATTCTTTTTCCATAGAGTCAACAGCATTAAGTAAGCTGGCTATTGACCGGGAATAATTTTTTTTCCATACACCCGATTCTGTTTCTTGTAATATGGCAACCATCCGGTTCACCAGTTTACTGGAAAGCTGTTTGTCTTTTGTCCACGCGATAATAGAAAGCTGCGCCTGTTCTGTTTTTTGCAATGACAGGTCTTTTCGTAATAATAAAACCGCTTTTCGTCTAAGTACTGGCAAGCTATCATTCGCCAGCTGATAATAGTTTACCAGCGAGAACTCATCTACCAATGCCTTGTAAGTGGTATCCAGATCTGCGATCCCATAAATCCGATCCAGGTCATCGCCATTTCCAAAATAGGAGTAGAGTGACTGGATATTCGTATTAAATAATCGGGCTTTATCGGCCAGGAGGGGGTTGGCAGAAACTATGGTAGCTGATGAGCGATAATACTGAGGCACCAGAAACACAGTAACAGCGGTTACCATACCTGTTATTATCACAAATCCGATAATGATCTTCCATTGCTTTTGTAAAGCCGCATTAAGGGTTACCAGGTTAAGTGAGTTCTGCATAGATAATGAAAATACAATTTATTCTTTATCAGGATTGAGTAGCAACCACTACATTTCTGTCCAGACTTTCTTCGAGTGAAATAAATGTCTCCGTTCTTTCAATCCCCTTAATTTTTTGAAGTTCGTCATGTAATACAAAGCGGAGTTGCTGTATGTCTTTGCAAACAATCTCTGCAAACATGCTATAATTTCCGGTGGTATAATTGAGTCTGACGATCTGGGGAATTTTTTTTAGTTCCCTGGCAACTGAATCATAGAGGGAGCTTTTTTCGAGGTAAATCCCAATAAAAGCAATCACATCATAGCCAAGGGATTTGAGATCTACGGATAATCTTTTACCTTTCACCACTTTTAGTTCTTCCAGTTTTTTGATTCGTACATGAATGGTTCCTCCGGAAACAAAAAGTTTCTTGCCCAGATCGGCATAAGAGATTTCGGCATCTTCCATCATTTCCTGGATGATCTGGAAATCTAGTTTGTCAAGATTTAATTTAGAAGACATTTTGGAT
>CAIYKV010000157.1 GCA_903926855.1 uncultured Bacteroidota bacterium
ATATCACCACCATAACATTTGGCCGTTACATCTTTTCGCATGGCGCTGATGTTTTCCCGGGCAATAATTTTTGCACCGATGGCTGCCTGGATAGATATCTGAAATTGTTGTTTGGGTAATAACTCTTTCAATTTTTCACATAATCTGCGGCCAAATTCCTGGGCCCTGCTTCGGTGAATAAGGGCACTAAGAGCATCTACTTTCTCACTATTGAGAAGGATATCCATTTTGATAATATCCGCATCACGAAAACCGATAGGCGAATAATCAAAGGATGCATAGCCACGGGTAGAGCTTTTCAGCTTATCGTAAAAATCAAACACGATCTCAGTCAAAGGCATTTCAAATATCAGTTCAACACGCGTGGGTGTCAGGTAACTCTGGTTAATCAACATCCCTCTTTTCCCCAAACAAAGCGTCATAATGTTACCGATATAATCAGGCAGGGTAATGATTTGAGCTTTGATAAAAGGCTCTTCAATCCTGTCAATTTTAACGGGATCAGGCATTTCAGCCGGATTATTCACTGCTATTTTTTCTCCCCGGGTTGTATAGGCATTGAAACTAACGTTGGGTACGGTTGTAATGACAGTTTGATTAAACTCTCGCTCTAACCTTTCCTGGATAATTTCCATATGCAGCAATCCCAGGAACCCGCAACGAAATCCAAAACCCAATGCCTGAGAAGTCTCCAATTCAAATGTAAGGGAAGCATCATTTAATTGAAGCTTATCCATACAATCACGCAACTCCTCAAACTCATCCGTATTCACCGGAAATATCCCGGCAAATACCATGGGTTTTACTTCTTCAAAGCCATGTATCATCTCACCTGGGTTATTGGCAAGCGTAATGGTATCTCCAACTTTCACCTCTTTGGCATTTTTGATACCGGTAATAATATACCCCACATCTCCTGCTCTTACATCTTCTTTTGGAGTCATCGTCAATTTTAAAACCCCTACTTCATCGGCAAAATAATCCATCCCCGAAGCCACAAAACGTATCTTATCCCCTTTCTTAAGAATCCCGTTCAAAATTCGATAATAGACAATAATTCCACGGAAGCTATTAAATACGCTGTCAAATATCAGGGCCTGTAAAGGTGCATCTACACTTCCAGCTGGAGCAGGAATCCGTTCAATAATAGCCGTCAATATTTCTTCAATTCCAATTCCTGATTTTCCACTGGCCAATAAAATATCTTCCTGTTTGCAGCCTATCAGGTCAACAATCTGGTCGGTTACTTCCGGGATCTTGGCACCATCCATATCAATCTTATTAATCACCGGGATGATTTCAAGATTATTGTCAATTGCCAGGTATAAATTACTGATTGTCTGTGCTTGTATGCCCTGGGAAGCATCTACTAAAAGTAAAGCTCCTTCACAGGCCGCCAAGGCACGGCTTACTTCATAACTAAAATCCACATGGCCAGGTGTATCTATCAGGTTCAGAACATATTGTTGTCCTTTATAGGGATAATTGATCTGTATTGCATGACTTTTAATCGTAATGCCTTTTTCACGCTCCAGGTCCATATCATCCAATACCTGGTTCATCATATCCCTTTCTGTGATGGTTTTGGTATGTTCCAATAACCTGTCAGCCAAAGTACTTTTCCCATGGTCGATATGCGCGATGATGCAAAAATTCCGGATATTCTTCATAAGTGTGCAAAGATATGTGAGTGAGGGGGAGAATTACAATTATTGGAGAGGTTGGGGGAAATTAATGGATTATTGCCGCTTTCGTCCCTATTTGAAGCTGAAATGAACGGATCAGCTTCCTATTGCTGGCTGCTTTATAAATCGAAAGGGCTATTTTTATGAATAAGAATTCCCGTACCCATGCTATTAAAAAAACCCAATAGAAAAGCACAGATCAATAATGAAACCGGTTTGGGTACCAATACCTCTTTGAGTGGTGGCCGATTTTTTAAAAATAATGGCAATCCCAATCTCGATGTTACCGGTCTACCCTTCTGGCAACGACTCAACATTTATCATTCTCTGTTATCCATGCCTACCTGGAAGTTTCTGCTGGTGATTATTGGCTTTTTTGTTATGACCAACCTGATTTTTGCAGGTCTCTATTTATCTATCGGTATCAATCACCTGGGAGGGATGGTGGCCTCGAATGATGCCGAAAAATTTGGTGAGGCTTTTTTCTTTAGCGCCCAAACCTTTACCACCGTTGGGTATGGAAGGATTAACCCTATCGGTTTTGCTGCCAGTTTAACGGCATCTATGGAGGCATTGATTGGGTTAATGAGTTTTGCACTGGCAACCGGTTTATTGTACGGCCGTTTTGCAAGACCAAGGGCCTATATCCGGTATAGCAAAAATGCCCTGTTCGCTCCTTTCAGAGACGGGATAGCCCTTATGTACCGGATGGTTCCTTATACCAAAAATTACCTGGTTAATGTGGAAGTAAAAATTACTCTTGCAGTTCGAATAGAGGAAGATGGCCAGCAGAAAACCCGCTTCTATAATATGCCTTTGGATATTTCCAAAGCCAATACCATGACTGCCAACTGGACCCTGGTGCATATTATTAATGAGGAAAGTCCGATTTATGGATTTAGTAAACAGGATCTGATGAATGCCCATGCAGAATTATTGGTATTTGTACAGGGATTCGATGAGAGTTTTTCCAATACAGTTATTTCCCGTGGTTCTTATAGTTATGAGGATTTTGTTTACGGTGCCAAATTTGTGCCCATGTACCATCCGAATGCAGAAAACAGCCGGACAATATTACACCTTGATAAATTGGATGAATATGTTCCGGCTGAGTTACCTGGCAATCCTTATGAATGAATAGGAATAGGCAAGATCTATTTCAAAGCCTTGATAATGGCAACAAATTCGTCGGCAAGTAAAGATGCTCCGCCAACCAATCCGCCATCCACATCTGGTTGCGCAAAAAGTTCAACGGCATTGGCTGCTTTCACGCTTCCACCATATAAAATAGAAATTTTAGCAGCTACTTCATCGCCATATTTTCCGGCTATCGAAGAACGAATAGACGCATGCATTTCCTGTGCCTGGGCGCTACTGGCAGTTTTACCCGTGCCAATGGCCCAAATGGGTTCATATGCGATCACTACTTTTTGCACCTCGTCGGAAGATAAATGATAGAGAGATTCTTCTAACTGTTTGGCCACAAATTCATTTTGCGTATTGGCTTCACGAACCTGTAAGGGCTCTCCGCAACAAAAGATCGGATGCATGCCATTGGCTAAACAGATATCTAATTTTTCTGCAAGAAACTGATTAGATTCCAAAAAATATTCACGTCTTTCTGAATGTCCCAATACCACATAATTTACCCCGATGGATTGAAGCATTTCAACAGAAGTTTCCCCGGTATACGCACCGCTTTTTTTATTGTGACAGTTTTGGGCAGCTACAAAATACTGGTGCTTGCCCGAAAGCTTTTGCTGAGCCATAGTCAGGTAAGGAAATGGGATGGCAAATACAGCGCTTTGATGCGATTGTAATTGGGTAGGTTTACTGATAATAGCATCCAGTAATTCTTCCCCTTGTTTCAGGGTCAGGTTCATTTTCCAGTTTGCGGCGGCAATTTGTGCTCTCATTTTTTATTGTATTGCGGGTTAGTTGATTTTGCGTTTACTCGAATCAGTCAATATTGTTTGCCTGAATTACTTATCGCTTTTTTCAAAGATATAAGCTAAGACGGAACTTTCTTCTGCAGTTAATTCCTGTTGCTTCATTTTTTTCCAGTTATCGATTGCCAATAAGGCTTTACTTAATTCATATTGTACACCAGTAACCCCCCAACTGAAATTTCCAATAATCGTGGGTAAAAGTCCGGGGCCAAATACATTAGAACTAACTCCTATGGTCGATCCTGTATTAATGGATGCATTGATGGATATTCTTGAATAATCACCCATAATCAACCCGCATTTTTGACCCACTTCCACATACTCCTGGCTTCCCATATCCCATATTTTTACCTCACCTGCGGTATTTTTCACATTGCTATTTGTACTGCCGGCGCCAAAATTACACCACTCGCCCACTACCGAGTCGCCCAGATAGCCATCATGTGCTTTGTTACTATACCCCATCATTACTGCATTCTTTATTTCTCCCCCACCCATACAAAAAGGCCCCAATGTGGTGGCTCCATACACACGACTATTCAGTTTGAGTACACTGTTATTACCCAATACAAAAGGTCCCCGTATGGCGGTTCCCTCCATAATTTCTGCATCCTTGCCAATATAAATAGGCCCCATAATCGCATTCAGTGTACAGAAATTAAGTTTAGCTCCTTCCTCAATAAAAATATCTTTTTCTCCCATTACCTGAACTGTTCCGGGAATTGGCCAAGTTTTCCTTCCTTTGGTAACCCATTTGAAATCAGCCCGTATCATGGTATCATTCCATTGCATAAAATGCCAGGGATGTTGCAAGCGTTTTATCGGGTCAATCGTGACCGTATTTTGAAATACTTTAAGAAAATCACTAGACGAAAAAATTTGCAAATCAATATCGGCAACTCCTGCAATCAATCCCTGGCTATCCTGTAAACAAGTGCCAGGCGTCAGTGATTGAATTTTATTAACCAATTCATCGGTAAGAACAATGGCTGCATCCACCCATATATGCTCCCCCTCTGGAACTGAAGGATATAAAGGCTGCAGATATTTTTCAGTATGCACAAAAACAGGCTCTCCAAAAAGTAATTCGGCCCTTTGCTTTACAGACAAAATACCAAAACGCAAATCGGCCACTGCCTTTGTGTAGGAGAATGGAAAAAGTGAATTGCGAAATGCATTATCAAAAAGAATGATAGCCATGCGGCAAATTAAACCATAATTATGGAAAAGGTATCTTTTAAGGGGTTGGCTGTTTGAAACTAGACAGGAATTCTTTAGTAACTTGCATCTTCAAATTTTTCTAATAAAACGATCTTACTATGAGTCTAGGTTATTTTTCTTACCCAATGCCGGTAAACGAACCCGTTTTACAATATGCACCGGGCAGTCCTGAAAGAACCGCCCTGAAGCAAACCTTAACTGAACTGAAAAAAAAACCAGTAGATATACCCATGTATATTGGGGGTAAAGCTGTAAGAACAGGAAAAAAAATAGCCATTCATCCGCCTCATGAGATTGCCCATACCTTAGGCTTTTTTCATGCCGGAGAAGAAAAACATGTGCACCAGGCAATCGATGCTGCCTTAAAAGCAAAAGAAGCCTGGGCAGAAATGAGTTGGGAGAACCGGGCGCATATCTTTTTAAAAGCTGCCGATCTGCTTGCCACCAAATATCGTTTTCATATGAACGGTACTACCATGTTGGGGCAAAGCAAAACGGCTTACCAGGCAGAAATTGACAGCGCCTGTGAATTGATCGATTTTTTACGTTTCAATGTTCATTTTTTAAGTGAAATCTATAAACAGCAACCCATTTCCTCTCCGGGTATGCATAACCGACTGGAATGGCGTCCGTTGGAAGGATTTGTTCTGGCCATCACGCCGTTCAATTTTACGGCAATTGGTGGTAACCTGCCTACATCAGCTGCCATGTGTGGAAATGTGGTAGTCTGGAAACCCGCCAATACACAGGTTTATTCTGCACAAATGTTTATGCGTATACTCAAAGAAGCCGGCTTACCGGACGGGGTAATCAACCTTGTATACGTAGATGGCCCAACACTGGGTAAAGTCTGTTTTTCACACCGTGAGTTTGCAGGGGTACATTTTACAGGTTCTACAGGCGTATTTAATTCTATGTGGAAAACCATTGGAGAGAATATTGCCAACTATCGTTCTTACCCAAGAATTGTGGGTGAAACAGGCGGAAAGGATTTTGTGATTGCACACAAATCTGCCGACGTAGATGCCGTAGTTACAGCATTGGCAAGAGGTGCTTTTGAGTTTCAGGGACAAAAATGTTCAGCTGCATCCAGAGCATATATACCCAGCAATATGGCTGCCGCAGTTAAAACAAAATTGGTAGCCGCCATCAATTCGATGAAAATGGGAACAGTGGAGGATTTTGGCAATTTTATTACTGCCGTAATTGATGAAAAATCTTATTCCAGCATTACAAAATATATTGCCAAAGCCAAAAGAGATAAGAAAGCAAGTATCTGGGTGGGCGGTAATTACAGTAAATCAAAAGGATATTTTATTGAACCTACCGTTATTGAAGCCAAAGACCCAAAATATGTAACCATGTGTGAAGAGATCTTCGGACCAGTGCTCACGATTTATGTTTACAATGCCGACAAATTTGAAGAGACCTTGAAACTGGTTGACAATACCTCTCCCTATGCTTTAACAGGTGCGATACTTTCGCAGGATAGGGAGGCGGTAGAACTGGCTACCAATAAACTCAGGAATGCAGCCGGCAATTTTTACATCAATGATAAACCAACCGGTGCCGTTGTAGGCCAACAACCTTTTGGTGGTGCCAGGGCATCGGGCACAAATGATAAAGCTGGAAGTATGCTGAATTTATATCGCTGGCTAAGCGCCAGAACCATCAAAGAAACCTATAACCCTCCGGTGGATTATAAGTATCCGTTTTTAACATCCGAAAAATATTGAATATCGAATATTAAATTATGAACAAGGAATGTCGAAGTATAATCCCCTTCTTCATTCCCTGTTCATCATCCAATATTAAATATTTCTCAGTCAAGGAATGCCGAAGTATAATCCCCCTTCTTCATTCCTTGTTCATCATTCAATATTCAATATTTATTTATCTATCCAGGTCTTCTCCCCCTTTTCCATTTTATTTAATGTTTCCTGGTAGGTCTTTTTATCAGCATCCGTAGCTAAGGCTAACGCTTTTTTCTCCCACTCTATTGCCTCTTTGGTTTTACCCATTTTGTGAAGAATATTAGCATACGTGTCCATAAAAGCATGCTCATCTTTATCCTTAAATGATCTTTTGCTCCATTCCAATGCTTCAGAAACACAGGTCATATCTTTACAATTTTGAAAAACAGTCCAGGCATAGCTGTTTAACTCTTCAGGACTTGCTTTAGCACCATACTTATTCATGTACACAACTATTTCCTTTTCAAAATTATTCCAGTCGCCCTTATACTGATATAATAGTATTTTGGATTTACCGATGGCTTCATCTGCTTCTTTTGGATATTTTCCAGATACTTTGGCAGTAAGTGTGCCCCAATCAATCACGGCATCTTTTTTCAGGATTACCGGATAAATTTCTTCCTGAGAAATAATATTTAAAACGATTGCCTCTGCTTTACCAGCACCAATTACAGCATCAACCTTATCGGCATTGTCTTTCATAATTGTAAAGCCCTTGTCTTTACTGGTACGGGTAAATTTCCCCATAAATTCCAGATTCTCTTTTGTAAACAAATTGGTTTGCGTTGTCAGGTATTCAGAACTGATCTTGCCAGCATTACTCATATCGTATGCATCCTGTGAAACCAATGCAAGATTCTTTAAAAATGCCGGATCTTTTTTACCCGCTTTATACTTATTCAACAAAGTATAGTATTGTTTTTCCGGATCAAGGCTAACTGCCCCTTTTGCCAAAAAAGTAGCAGCATCTGAGGAGCCCACAAATCGATGTACAATATTGCCGTTTGGATCAAAAATCAAATAGGTTGGATAAGCGCGCACTTCATATTTGGCAGCAATATCATGTCCATCCTGGTACCAGCTTTTGATTTCAGCTGCATCACCGGCAGTCGTATCTAACTGTACTTTTACATTCACAAATTTTGCATTATAAAAATCACCCGTTTCTTTTAAAGGGAAGATATTAGCGGACATATACTTACATGGACCACACCAGGTGGTATAGCAATCCATAAATATATATTTATGTTCCGCTTTGGCTTTCGCCTGTACTTCGGCCCAACTAGCGCTATGTTCAAAATGCATACCTGTTTCCTGGGCCAGCAAACCCAGAGGGCTTAGCAGGAAAAACAAAATCAGTTTTTTCATATTATATTTTTATGGAATGAATATACAAATTATGGCTAGGAAAATGTACAAAAGGAAAGAATATTAAAAAATAATTAAAGAGAATTCCCGTTTTCGTTTATGCAAATCGTGTTTACCAAATACCTGCCCAAAAAAAATCCAGGTTTCATCCAAAATTCTGGATAAGAAAGGTGTAAAAGACCAAGTTTTCAACCATTCCCGGTCCAGACCCCTCAAGCAACCTTTTTTTGCGAGTTTACCCCTATATTTGCCCCTCTAAATTTTAACTAGTGCCTACAAAATTTTCAAAAGAAACCTACCTGTACTGGTACGAACTGATGCAACTGATTCGTCAGTTTGAGTTAAAAGCCGAAGAAATGTATAAAATGGCCGGTAAAATACGCGGGTTCTTCCATGCTTATATTGGCCAGGAAGCCATTGCGGCCGGTTGTATGACCGCTACCGGACCGGATGATCCGTTTATTACTGCCTATCGAGATCATGGTCTGGCTCTTGCAAAAGGTGTATCTGCCAATGCCTGTATGGCTGAATTATATGGAAAAGCTACCGGTTCTTCCAAAGGTAAAGGTGGAAGTATGCACTTTTTCAGCCTGGAACATCGCTTTTTTGGAGGTCATGGTATTGTGGGTGCTCAAATAGGTACAGGTGCCGGTCTTGCTTTTGCTGAAAAATACAAAGGCACACAAAATGTAGTATTATGCTATTTTGGGGATGGTGCTGCTCGTCAGGGTATTTTGCATGAAACCTTTAACCTGGCCATGCTATGGAAATTGCCGGTTATTTTTCTTTGTGAAAATAATAACTATGCAATGGGAACGTCTATTGAACGTACCAGTAATGTAGTAGATATTTATAAACTGGCTGATGCATATGATATGCCTGCTGATAAAGTAGATGGCATGACTCCGGAAACCGTTCATGAAAGTGTTGCCAGGGCTGTTAAGAGAGCGCGGGAAGGTGATGGTCCTACCCTGCTTGAATTAAAAACTTATCGTTACAAAGGCCACTCAATCTCAGATCCGCAGAAATACCGTTCCAAAGAAGAAGTAGATGAGTATAAAGACCAGGATCCGATTTTAAAAGTGCGTAAAACCATTTTAACGAATGGCTTTGCCGCAGAAGCAGATCTGAAAATCATTGACGACCGCATAAATGAAGTGGTAGAAGAAAGCGTAAAATTTGCAGAAGAGAGTCCATGGCCGGATGATAGTGAACTACTGAAAGATGTATATGTAGATCAGAATTATCCGTTTATTGTAGACTAAAATGATACACTTATCGGCCGATCAGGCGGATAAACCCATTACAAATTAAATTTCAACATTGAATTATGAGTGAAAAGAATGAAGAGCAGGAACTGACTGAAACCATCGCGAAAATGCAAGGGTTCTGGCAAAAATTTCAAACACCATTATTGGTGATCATCGCTGTGATCGTGATAGGTGGTGGCGGATGGTATGGATACCAGGAGTATGTTGTAAAACCCAAAGAAGATAAAGCTGCTGATGCTTTATACAGGGCACAATTATTTTTTAGTGCCGATTCATCTCGTCTTGTTTTAAACGGAGATGGACAGTCAAAAGGCGTTTTATATGTAATCAACAATTTCAGTGGAACCAAGGCAGCTAACCTGGCAAAATTTTATGCAGGTGTTAGTTACCTGCACCTGGGAGAGTTTGCCAATGCAGTGAAATATCTGAAAGATTTTTCAACAGATGCCAAACAGATCCAATTATTGGCTTACGGTAATCTTGGTGATGCCTATTCAGAATTAGACAAAAAAGAAGAAGCAGTAAACAGCTATAAAAAAGCCGCCGCTGAATTCGATAAAGATGAGAACAATTCCTCTGAATATCTTTTCCGTGCTGCTTTGCTCGAAGAAACATCTGGAAAAACAAAAGAAGCATTGGATCTCTATAAAGAACTGAAAGAAAAATTTCCGAAAACTGAAAAAGGTTTCCAGGCAGATAAATATATCTATCGATTAAGTATAGAAAAGAATTAGCAAATTGTAACATGGCTACAAAAGGCAACACATCAGTTAGCAAAGGCATCCCCGTTATAAAGGATGCCTTTGTTGTGCTGGTGAAAACAGAATGGAATGCGGTTATTGTAAATAAGCTGGAAGCCGGGGCAAAAAAAATATTAAAACAGCAGGGAATATTGTTTAAAACCATCACGGTACCCGGGGCTGTAGAAATTCCTTTCGCTATCAAAAACCATTATGCTTATTCTGAAACAGTACCCGATGCCTATATTACACTAGGTGCTGTAATACAAGGTGATACACCTCATTTTGAATATGTATGCAAATCTGTAACGTATGGGGTACTTCAACTCAACCTGTCAATTGATTCTCCTGTTATTTTTGGTATATTAACTGTAAATACTGAAGAACAGGCCTGGGAAAGAATTGGCGGTAAGCATGGGCATAAAGGAGAAGAAGCCGCAGTTACTGCTATCAAAATGATTGCGTTTAACAAAAAACTCATGAAAGGAAAATAATTTCTGCGATTTAGCTTGATCGGTTCTGTCGTATTCTATTTAACTTCATACACATGAACGTACAATTATTCATCCCTTGCTTTATTGACCAACTATACCCTACGGTTGCTTTTAATATGGTGAAAGTATTAGAGAAAGCAGGTTGTACGGTAACCTATAATACCAACCAAACCTGTTGCGGACAGCCTGCCTATAATGCCGGGTTTTGGGGTGAAGCGAAAGAAGTATGCACCAAATTCATCAAAGATTTTGAAGGAGCTGAATATATTGTAGCCCCCAGTGCCAGCTGTGTGGGTTTTGTGAGAAATTATTATGCAAAATTATTCGAGAACTCCGCTTATAATAATGCCGCAAAAAAAACAGCAGAAAGGGTTTACGAATTCTCTGAATTTCTGGTTAAGGTTTTACAGATTGATGATTTTGGCGCAAGCTTTGAAGGCAAAGCCACTTATCATGATAGCTGTGCAGCATTACGTGAATGCAAAATCAAAACTGAACCCCGTCAATTGCTGCAGAAAGTAAAAGGACTGGAACTGGTTGAAATGAACGATGTAGAAACCTGCTGTGGCTTCGGAGGAACTTTTGCTGTAAAATTTGAGCCCATCAGCATCGCTATGGGCGATCAAAAAACAAATAATGCCAAAGCCACAGGCGCGGAATACCTGATCAGTACTGATATGAGCTGTCTTATGCATCTTGACGGTTGCAGCAAATTCAATGGAACAAACCTGAAAGTTCTTCACCTGGCAGATGTATTGGCCAGCGGATGGGGTTAGCTAATTCATAATTAGCAATTAATAATTAATAATTGTTAACCTCCGAGGAAATGGGCTTTTGGTATTTTGATAGATCCTCTCATCCTAGATATATGAAAAGGTTTATCATCATGAGTTACTAAAATTATTAATTGTTAATTATAAATTATTAATTAAAATGAGTTATTGGTTGATCAAATCCGAACCGGTGAAATATAGTTGGGAGCAGTTTGAAAAGGATGGGCAGACATTTTGGGATGGAGTGAGAAACTATGCTGCCAGAAATAATTTGCGGGCGATGAAAAAAGGAGATCTGGCTTTCTGGTACCATAGCAATGAGGGGATGGAAATAGTGGGGATTGCCAAAGTGGTAAAAGAATCTTATCAAGATCCAACCACAGACGATCCTGCATGGCTGGTAGTGGATTTTAAACCTTATAAGAAACTAAAAAAGCCGGTTGGATTAGCGCAAATAAAAGCAGATAAGCGATTGGCTAATATGGACCTCGTAAGACTTGGCAGATTATCTGTGCAAACAGTGAAACCGGAAGAATGGGATATTGTAATGGAAATGGCTGCAACTAAATAAATCCGGGTACACAATAGCAATTTATCTTTTATTATAGCAAGATGATCATGATTTTGTAATGATCAGGTGCTGATATATCTACTGTCAATTTAAGGTACTCATGAGTAAACCCAAACTTGTTATCCTTACCGGAGCCGGAATCAGTGCAGAGAGTGGGTTGAGAACGTTTCGGGATAGTGATGGGTTATGGGAAGGTTACGATGTGTACGAAGTAGCTTCACCAAGAGGATGGCATAAAAATCCACAACTCGTACTCGATTTTTATAATATGCGCAGAAAGGATGTGGCAAACGCTAAACCCAATCCTGCACATACCCGACTGGCGGAATTGGAAGATTATTTCGACATCACGATCATCACCCAGAATATTGATGACCTGCATGAAAGAGCAGGCAGTTCGAATGTGGTTCACCTGCATGGACAGATTTTTACCATGCGAAGTGTATATGATACCCAAACGATTTATGCAATAAAAGATGATATCCTACTGGGAGATACAGCCCCAGACGGCGGACAATTAAGACCTAATATTGTTTGGTTTGAGGAACCGGTTCCAATGATTGAAACTGCTGCTGCCATCACCGAAAGGGCAGATGTATTTGTTATCATTGGCACATCATTGGCAGTATACCCGGCAGCAGGGTTGGTTAATTATACAGATCCTACGATTCCGAAATTCATAGTAGATAAGCAGATTCCTGTTAACGGCCGTTTATCTGATTTCACTGTTATAGAAGCTCCCGCTTCTGTGGGTGTACAGATACTGGCAGAGAAATTATTGAGGATGAATGCCGACCAAGCGGTTAAGTAATCATCTTTAGTCTTTTTCTAACATCCTTTATTGTATTCTTGTATAAATCTGACCTATGCGTGCAGGATTGTTATCCCTGGTTTTTTTATTGATCACCCTTTGTAGTTTCTCACAGGTAAGTGATGGTTTTAAAGAACTGAAAGCGTTTTCTCAGCAAAAATCCATCTTACCCGCTGATAGCAGTTTGTATCTTGATCTGTATTTTCAAAAGGGATTACACTACCTATCCCCTTTTTACAAAGCATTTTACCAGCGTGACAGACTGATCAAAGCAGATACCGCTTTATATTATGACAATCTATCTCAGGCTTCCGCTTTTGCCGGAGATTATGCATCTGCATTGGCAATGGAGAAAGAAACACGGGTTTCGCCAGATGATTCTACCAAACTTGAGATCAATCAACTGACCGAATTGGCAAAAGAGTCAGTGTATACTGATGCACATAAATACCTGCTTAGCAGAACCAGGAATAGTAGGGTGGTGATGCTTAATGAAGCTACCAACAAACCCCTGCATCGCGCATTTGCAGCCTCATTGCTGGAAGATCTTTACAAACAGGGATTCCGATACCTCGCAATGGAAATGCTTGATAATACGGGAAGCAATACCGTTACACGGGTAAATCTGTTAACCGGATACTTTTGTGCCGAACCGGTAGCAGGAGAACTGATCAGGAAAGCATTGGAATTAGGGTATATTCTGGTGCCTTATGAAGACAATAATACCCGTCATACCCCCAATCAGCGTGAATATGCCCAGGCACATAACCTGTATGATTTTTTACAGAAGAAAGACACCACAGCCAAAATGTTGGTATATGCCAGTTATGCCCATATTGAAGAAGGGGCAAGATCTGATAATCGAATCCCAATGGCCGCTTATTTCAAAATCATATCAGGTATTGATCCCCTGACTATCGACCAGACTGAAATGACAGAATCGGGGAATAACAGTTACACGTCTTTATTTTATGAAACATGGAGACATAAAAATCCTTTGACAAGTTCCGTTGTTCCCCTAAAGAATGAGAAAGCAATAGATCCATTTGGATTTAATTTGTATGATATCCATATCATTCATCCACCAACAAAATTTACAAATAACCGACCTGTCTGGATGACTATGGGAGGATGGAAAAAAGAAATACCGGTAGAACCTGTTTATAAATCTCTTTTCATGATTCAGGCTTATTATGATAAAGAATATACAGAAGCAACCGTAACAAAATCCGTTCCTGCAGACCAAACCTATACAGATGCCGCAAATGGTTATTACTATCTCTACTTACACAAAGGCAAATACAAACTGGTTTTCAGAGATAAGGAATACGCCATACTAGGTACTAAGGATATTGTTGTTTATTGATGATAAAATCACCAAATGCAATAAAGTGTATAGAGATTACTTAAAAAAGATATACGCAATTAAAATAGCAGCAATCACGCCAATAAAATCAGCCAGCATCCCCGCCCATATTGCATAACGTACTTTCTTAATACCTACACTACCAAAGTATAATGCGATAATATAAAAAGTGCTATCGGCACTTCCCTGAAATGTAGAAGCCAGCTGGCCCAGAAAACTATCTGCTCCATAGGTCTTAAACACATCTAACATCAATCCTCTGCCACCTCCCCCACTAAATGGCCGCATAATAGCCACGGGTAATGCAGGAACAAACTCACTATTTAGTCCCAGGTGCAAAAAACACCAGCTAATCCCATTAATAATCGCATCCAAAGCCCCACTATCCCTGAATACCCTGATACCAACAATAATTCCAACCAGATAAGGAATGATCTTGATGATGACATCCCAGCCTTGTTTAGCACCATCTATAAACGCTTCGAAAACATTGATTTTTTTGACAAAGCCACCAATAATGAAAGAAACAATGATCAGAAAGAGAATCAGGTTACCCAGTACATTACTAAACGTTTCTTTGGTTAGCAGCGTGGGTGTAGGAATGTTTTTTTGCGAAGGCAGACTATTGATAAAACCAGCAAATAATAAAATAGCAGTAACGATCCCAATCAACCAAAGAATCAACACCCTGTCAAACCGCAACCGCTGATAAATGGCGGTAATCACAATACTGGCAATGGTAGCGATAGAAGTAGCAATCATCAGGGGAACAAATACGCTGGTTGGATTGGTACTGCCCCCTCCTGCACGATAGGCAATGATGGAGAGAGGTATCAGGGTAAGTCCGCTGGTATGCAATACCAGAAACATAATCTGCGAATTGGTAGCCGTTTCCTTATTTGGATTCAGTGATTGCAGACTTTCCATGGCTTTCAATCCAAAAGGAGTAGCCGCATTATCCAACCCAAGCATATTGGCACTAAAATTCATAACCATCTGCCCCATCGCCGGATGTTTCTCCGGTACTTCCGGAAACAGTCTTTTCATAAAGGGGTTGAGTATTCTTGCCAGAAAATTAATGGCTCCTGCTTTCTCCCCTATATTCATTAAGCCCATAAAAAATACCATCACCCCGGTTAAAGGAAGTCCGATATCCATCACTGATGATTTGGAGGCATCAAAAATCCCTTCTACCAGTTTCTTAAATATCTCATAGTCCTGGAAAACGATCAGCTTGATAAGGGCAATAATCAATCCAATTACAAAAAAGACTATCCAAACATAATTCAATGCCATATGGGAAGATTGGTGAGTGAAAATAAGTGTTTTTGGTTGTTTAGTGGTGGACTGGGACAATTGGCTATTGGCTATTGGTTGAAATGCATTTGGGTAATATTCATTGTTTTCCAGTTAAAAGTGCCGTTAAGCACTAAAAGCTAGTGCCAAACGCTAAAATCTGGTAAACCACTAAAGAATTCTATATTTGCCGCTCAAAAAACAGTCGGGTATATGATAATATCAAAACCCTAAACTATCAACCCTAAACTATAAACTTTTCAAGTATGTCTTTACAAGCAGGAATTGTGGGATTACCGAATGTGGGAAAATCAACGTTATTCAATGCAGTTAGTAATAGTGCCAAGGCACAGGCAAGTAATTACCGGTTTTGTACCATTGAACCAAATGTGGGATTGGTGGATGTACCCGATGCCAGACTAAACAAACTGGCAGAATTGGTGCTGCCTGATCGAATTGTACCTACCCAACTTGAGATTGTGGATATTGCCGGATTGGTAAGAGGTGCCAGTAAAGGAGAAGGTCTTGGTAATAAATTTTTAGGGAATATCCGTGAAGTAGATGCCATCATCCATGTCATCCGTTGTTTTGAGGATGAAAATGTATTGCGTGAAGAAGGGGTAATTAACCCGGTTAGTGATAAAGAGATCATTGAAACTGAATTACAGTTAAAGGACCTGGAAAGTGTAGAAAAAAAATGGCAGCGTGTTGAAAAAATGGCCCGGGTGGGTACGGATACCAAGGCAAAAGCAGAATTTGAAATCCTTTCACGCTGTAAGTCACACCTGGAGAAAGGGAAAAGTATCCATTCTTTAGGATTGAGTAAAGAAGAAAAAACTGTGGTGGCTGATCTTTTTCTATTGACTGATAAACCCGTTTTATATGTTGCCAATGTAGATGAGGCGAGTATGCATACCGGTAATCAATTTTCTGCAGCTTTACAGGCAGCAGTAAAAGAAGAAGGTGCTGAAGTGATTGTGATGTGTAATAATATTGAAGCACAGATTGCCGAAATGGAGAATGAGGAAGACAGGCAGATGTTTATGGAAGAATACCATATGAAAGAACCCGCTTTGAATCGCCTGATCACTTCTACCTATCAGTTGCTTAACCTGGATACCTATTTTACAGCAGGCGTTCAGGAAGTAAGAGCCTGGACCATCCACAAGGGCTGGAAAGCGCCACAGGCGGCCAGTGTAATACATACCGATTTCGAAAAAGGATTTATTAAAGCAGAAGTGATCGCTTATAACGATTTCGTAAAATATGGCAGTGAGGCAGCCTGTAGAGAAAATGGCCGGCTACGAATAGAAGGAAAAGAATACCTGGTGCAGGATGGAGATGTAATGCATTTCAGGTTCAATGTATAATTTGACTATAAATCAGGTTACACCTTACTATTATTTACGAATTGTAACATTTTGATTAGATTTTGCTTCAGATATTTAAGTAATTTTTAGATATGAAAAAACTACTTTCCTGGACACTCGTTATAGTTGCTCTTGCTGCTTGTCATAATTCCGAGAACAGTTCAACGGATAATGAAAACATAAGTGCGGCCATACCTACTCCCAAGGTAATGAACTACAGTATTATGAAAATTTATCCGCATGATTCAACTTCTTATACTGAGGGACTTGTGTGGATGAATAACCTTATTTATGAAAGCGGTGGGCAGTATAAGGAAAGTCGTTTACAAAAATCTGTTCTGGAAACAGGAAAGGTGTTACAAAGTGTTAAGCTTACTAATGATTTTTTTGGGGAAGGAATCAGCATAATCAATAATAAAATTTATCAACTTACTTATAAAGAACATAAGGTATTCGTATATGATATGAACTTCAAAAAACTGCCCCAGGAACTCTATTGGCCTTATGGAGGCTGGGGAATGACTACTGACGGAACTTACCTGATCCTGGATACTGGTGGCAGCAACCTATATTTTGTGAACCCCGAAACTTTTAAAATAGAAAGAACACTGGGTGTAGTTGACAATAACGGATATGTTGACAGTATCAACGAACTGGAATACCTGGATGGTTATATTTATGCCAACAGATACCTCACAAATTACCTGCTAAAAATCAATATAAAAACCGGCTATGTAGAAGGCAAAGCCGACCTGACAGGCATACTCGAAAAAAACCAATTACCCGTGCCCAAAGATGAAGGTGCCGTTTTAAACGGAATAGCCTACGACAGCGCCAAAAAATCATTCTATATCACCGGAAAATACTGGCCAGCCCTGTTTGAAATAAAATTGAATTAAAAAATAACCTAACAGAAATACATTTCTGTTCATTTTCAAATTTTCAAATTTTCAAATTTTCAAATTAGAGAATCAACCATTCTTCCTGAAAATATAAATCAACGAACTCCCTCTATTTTCATTAAACAGGGTTTTCAGATTAGATAAAAATCCATTCCATACGGCTCCAATCAAATTGCTGCTTCCATTACGGTATTGTTCACTCAGCATAGCAACATAAAAACTGTCAAACCACATCGGCTGCGTTGCTTTTAACATAAAGCCATTCTTTCTACCCAATAGTTCCATTCCTTTCGGGGAAAAATGATATAAATGTCTGGGTACATCATAAGCGGCCCAATATCCTTTATACACTGCTGCATCATAACTGGTGTAATTGGGAACAGCAATTACCAAAAAGCCTCCTGATTTCAGCAATCGTTGAAACTGGGTCAGGTAACCTTGCAAATCATGTACATGTTCCAATACATGCCATAAGGTAATTACATCAAATTGCTCTTTATCTAAGGAATAGAGCAAATCCGGTGACAATAAGGTTAACCCATATTTATCAGCTGCATTTTTTCTTGCGGTTGCATCCGGTTCTAATCCGGTTACCTGCCAGCCTGCTGTTTGCATGGTATCACTAAAAGCTCCAGTACCTGCACCAACATCCAATAATTTACCTGTTTTTTTACCGGCAATTTTCTGGATCATATCTCTTTTAGAGCCCAGTGTATATTTCCTCACCAAATGATAGAGCCTGTTAATAAAACCTTTCTTACTATCTGAATGAGAGATATATTCTGCAGATTGATAATACGCACCAATACCCGACAGATCGGGCAGGTTTTGTGTAAACCGATTGGTACAATCATCGCAATGCCATATTTCAAATATTTCGTTCGAAACTGTATAATCTTTGGCCGATAATACCGGGTAAATTGAACCTGATCCACAACAAGGGCATTCGGTAAATACTATCCTTTCTGACATGGCTGAATTCGATATTTTGTAAATCCTGAACTTATGGATCAATGAATAAATAAGTAAATCAATAACCCGACTAATCCCAGCCCAACCAGTCCGATGGCATATTTCCACCATGCATCCGTTTTTTGGGGAACTATTTCTTCTTCAATGGGTTCAGGTGCAGGCGGTACTCCCCCTCTCATCTCCATTACCAATGCGGCAATATTCCTGGCAGACCTGTCTTTTGCAGGTGATGATACCGGTTCCTTTACTGATTTTAGATTTTTAGCCGACGCAACCGGTTTCGCTTCTTTTTTTGCTACTGCAGGTATCGGCTTAACTGCAGCCAAAGGCTTAACAGGTGCCAGGACGGGTTTTGGCGCTTCAGGAATAACAGGTTTGCTAACTGGTACAGGTACCGGGGAGATGATCTCCTTTGATTTTATTTCAGTATTTTCTTTTAATACCTTACCAATTTTTACTTTCTCCCCCAAACGCATCGGAGGCAGAATATCTAATAAATTAGAAGCAGGGGTAAACAGGATATTTCCGTTTGATTCTTTTTTGATTCTTCCTATTCCTTTCAGATCAATATGGTGTTGCTCTACCATACTTACCAACAGGTTAATCGAATAATTTTGTAACTCTTTCGAAACAGTTGATTCGTCGGTACCCATTTCAGTAGCCAGGAAATTCACAAGATCTTTATCTGAACCAGTAGCAGGTCCTTCATTAAATTCAATGGAAGGTCTTCCAGGAAACAATAACCCCGTAGATTCGTTAAATTGTGCCCTTTTATATCCAATTTCAAAATTACCCAGCGCCGGGATACTCAATTTATGGTTGATTAACAGGTATTTATAGAGAAGTTCTTGCATAATCTGAAAGATTTACCTGAACGAATATACAACTCCTCCCAAAACAGTGAAACCCAGAACCGGGTATTGATTCCAGCGCTGATAGGCATTATTCAGCATATTGTTCATTTGTAACCAGAGATTCAGCCTTGGCATAACGGTAAATTCAGCCCCCAGGTTAATATCTGCCACTGGATCAGATTTAGCCGGCTGAAGGGTTTTATCCCTATAATCACTTCCATCCCAAATATAGGCGTCTGCTTTTATCTGCAAATCTTTTCGCAATTTCCATTTAAGTGTTCCTGTCATTTCAAAAGGTAATAGACCCCATGCCTTGGTATTTACCGTAAAATTGTTATAGGATGTATAAGAGGTAGAAGCCAGAAAAGAAAGGTTTTCAGCAACTGTATAGGCCGCTTCTGCATGAAGCCTGACTGCATTCATCCCCGGTTCATATAATAACTGAAAAGTTTTTCCATCAGTCTGGTCATTAACGAACAAAGGCTGATTATTCAATTTCAGGAATGATAATCTTGCCGTATAGGTAAGATGATTACCCGAACTACCCTTAATACCTATATATTGTTCAGCAATTTTTGTATTGAGTAAACTGGTAGGCGCCGAAATCCATGGATTATACTCTGCCAACGAGCGATACGTATTCTTTTGATAATTTCCAGTCCATCCCGCTTCCAGCGACCAATCCATATCTGTAAACTTCGTTTCAATAGTCAACTCGGGGAATGCTGTAAAACTCTGGTTATCCCAGGTTGGCTGAATACCCAGGTGCAATTTCACATTGGGGGTAGTGAATTGAAAGGCAGGATGTACATAAAACAAATTATTATTCATGGACAACGGTGAGGGTATCAATGAGATATTAGTGGTTGACACATCTGCCATCAGTCCAAGATCGAATGAATAAAATTTACTAAACACTTTATTGATAGGTGCTTTTACCATCAGGTCATTTTCCGTATTTCCGCGATTATCATAGAACCTGATCAAATTAATTTGTGGATGGTAAGTAATTCCAAAATCATTAGCCGTTTTATTGCGAAGCCCTGCTTCAATTCCTATGGTATTAAACCTTTGTAATAATTCTTCTTTGGTAAATGGCAAACTTACCGGCTCGTACCCATAAAAATATTGTGTGCTTCCTTTATAATATCCATGTGCAGTCAATTCATGGTCCTCCCCTACACTGAAAATTGAGGCCAGATCTATACCCAGTTTACTGGTTTGTTGTGCAGGCAAATGACCGGTAGCTGTGAGAAAATTAGCGCGAATATTCGTTATAGATGTTTTCCCATCTCCAAAAGAAAGAGCCGCTTCACCCAGCAGACTACTAAAGTTGCCGGCACCAAATTTCAGATACTGATCATTTTCCCAAGCGAGGGTTGAGTCTACATTCAATGCTAACGGCTTAATGGTTACAGGCTGATAAGAAAAGAAAAGATTTTGTGAAGGAATATTGTAGACAACAGGGATTTTTGAAGAATCGATTACCGGTGTAGCTGCCATAAAATTCAGCTTTGCAGCCGATGGCAAAACCGGCTTGAAGGCTGATGTAATCGTAACTGTTTTAGGCGAACTGGTGTCCGCTGTAGTTGGTTTTACGACCGCTTCCTGACTGGCTGGCGCTGCCTGAGATGTTTTCTGCGTTTTCTTAGCCTTTTTCTTTTGGGCAGGCAACTGAATAGCTACCAGAATAGCGAAAAATAATATGCTTATTTTTAGTAAACTCTTCATAAAATGCACTGCTTTAACGTTGTTCAACTTTGGTTGATTTAGCTTTTTCATCCAGTACCTGCTGTAATTTTTGCTGCGCTTCTGCTTTTAATTCAGGGAATACGGCATTTTCAATGATACTTTTAAAAGTAGCTTCAGCATTAAACAGGTCTTTTTCTTTCATAAAAATATCACCCAGGAGCACATAACTTTTTGTGACCCAGAAATCATATGACCCCATTTTTCTAATCACTTCAAAAGCGGCTTTCTCAGCTTCTGCCGTTTTATTTTGCTGCAACAAAATTTCAGCAATATGGTATTGTGACTCGGCAGCATATTCAGATTTACCGGCAGCTATTACCAGTTTATATCCTGCAATAGCCGCATCGGGCTCATTGTTTAACTGGTGATTTTTGGCAACAACCAGACTAGCCATCATTTTATCATCAGAAGCAATCCCCTTCTCCTGTAATAATTCTGCAGCGTTATCTACTGCTTCTTTCCATTGTTGGGTTTTAAACTGACAACGAAGTAGCCCCCGCATTGCTTCCAGTCTGTTTTCCTGTTGACTGGCAATTCCTTTTAATTGAGTAAAATATTTCTCTGCATTTGGATAATCCTTCAAATCAAAGTAATAAATCCGGGCAGTTTGCAAAACACTTCGTTCAGCATATTTATTCTGTCCCTGGTCCGCTACTGATTTATAAAAAGGCAATGCAGCATTATTGGATTTATTTGCAATGAATATTTCGGCTGTTAAGTAATTGGCTTCTATTTCATTTCTGCCTTCAGGAAAACGGGAAAGATAATCGCTGAACCCGGCTTTGGCGCCCGTCATATCTTTTGCCTCATACCGTAACATAGCAGATCGAAAAGTCAGGGAATCTTCTTCGGTAAAAGAAACAGGCTTTCCGTTTTGCTTCATAAAACTGACAAAATCACCTGGCTTTTGTTTCTCAATAAAAATATTTCGGATATAATCTATCGCATCATTACTCTCCTGCGAATTTGGATAGGCAGTGACCAGTTTTTTAAAATTCTGCAAAGACTCATCATTCTTATCCATATTAAAATAAGCAACACCCAATTTCAAATACGCCTGGGGAGCAAATGATTTTGTCTTTTCATTTACAACCAGTTTTGTAAGCGGAGCGATGGCCTGTTGATAATTTTCCTCAGCGAGATAAGTGTTGGCTATTTCCATATTCGCCTCGGGAATAAGTGAAGAAACCGGATATTGTTTTTCCAAAGATTGTAACAAGCTGATCTTGTCTGGTGTTTTATTCAGTGCCCCCATTATAATTCCCTTTTGAAAAAGGGCATAATCAGCAGAGGACAATCGCTGACTGATAATGTTTTCATACATTTTGAGGGACTGTGTATATTCCTTCTCCATAAAAAAGCAATCGGCCGAACGTAAATAGGCATCTTGTTCTATCGAAGAAGATTTCAGCGATAAATTGGAAGCCACCTGTTGAAAATTTTCTTTCGCACCATTATAATTTTCTTTTTTCAACAGTGCATATCCCAGGTTATATTTAGCGTTTTCGGAATTTACTTCCCCATTCACAATTGGTTTCTTCAAATAATTCTGTAAATAAAAAACAGCAGAATCCATATCTCCTTTTCGATAAGCAATCTCCCCCTTCCAGAAATACGCAAGTGGTAACTGGGGAGAATTATACGGAGTATGCAACAACCTGTTTAGCAAACTATCCGCCGCTTCTATTAATTGATCGTTGATCATTTCCACAGAACTTCCGTACAATAATCTTGGGTACAATCTAATTACCGGGTCACTTTTAGATAGGAGGCTCTCATATAATTGTAATGCTTTTTTGTAGTTACTGGTATTGGCAAGTGTATTCACCATCAACTCCCTTGTTTCCTGAATATAAGCGGAGGCAGGGTATTTTTTTACAAATTCTTCAAATGCCTTTAGAGCAATATCCAAATAACCCAATTCATAGGAGAGCTTTCCATAATTAAAGGCAGAAACTTCTTTTTGGGTTCCATTACTGTTATTTGCTGCACAGAATTGAAATGCGGTTCTGGCGTTGGCTTTATCATTTGTTTTGAGGTAAGCATCTGCCAGCAGGTACATACTGTTTTGTGCAAGTGAATCTACTCCCCCGCTTAATTGTTTGAATCCCTCAATGGTTCGGTTCCAGTTTTTGGTTTCGTAATAACAAAAAGAAAGTTCATACAAATCTTCCCTGCTAACTTTCTGCTTACCTTCTACAAATTTTTCAAGATGAGGTAAAGCCTTTTCAAATTGTCTTTTTTCAAAAAGAATATGGCCTACTAACTGATGCAACTGAAGATCATAAAACTGGCTACCCGCAATCAAAGCCTCTTGTGCCTTTTCCAGGGCTTTATCGCGCTCTCCGCTAAAATAATAAATCTCAGAAAGGTAAAAAGGAACCAGGCTTTTGTATTCGGGCATTTTCTCAGCTATCTGAAAACTTTCGAGAGCCTGCTTATAATTCTTTTCGTTAAAACAGATAAACCCATAATAATAATTCGCATCTATATAATTGGAATCTTTCGGAATTTGGCGGATGACATCAAAAAGCGGTTTCGCTTTTGAAAAATCAGGTATCACAAAATAAGCATAGGCTTCATGAAATTTCATATCGGCAATTTCACGGTTGCTAAGATTATCAATATCTGCACCCTGGTATTGAGCGAGGGCATTGGAAAATTCTTTCTGTCTGAAATAATACTCGCCTAACTGATAATGCATCATTTGTATCCTGGCCGTATTCGTTTCCAGTTGAGTAAAAGAAATGGCCATGGGCAAAACTCCTTTATCATTCAATTGTAATCCGCAAATGATGTAATAATACCGGCATTCAATTTCTGACAAAATAGGGAAATTGGATTTCCCGTTTACACTATTAAAAATATTTTTAAAAACAGGATAAGCAAGACTGTACTGACCTTTCTGATAAAGGTCTTCTGCATTTTTCAACGCAGCATCCGGGTCAGTATTATTACTGCTGAACTGTGCTTTCCCTAATAAACTGGTCAAAAGGAATACAATAAACAGGCGTGTCGAAATAATTTTCTTCATGGTAAGAAGGATAAAAGGAACTTCGTAAAGCAAAGATTTCGGTTTCTTTCTTAATGAAATGCGAAAACCTGTTTTAAAGGTAATGACCTCAACTTGTAAGCAAACATCATTCCACGATTTGTGGAAAAACAGGAAGGAAGCGTAAGTTTGTCAACAAATCACCATTCGTATGTACGAACATGTTACCACGCTCAGGGTCAGATATGCAGAAACAGACCAGATGGATATTGTCTATTATGGAAACTATGCCCAATACTTTGAAGTAGGCCGTGCCGAATGTATTCGGGAGTTAGGATATACCTATAAACTGATGGAAGAACTGGGCGTTTGGATGCCGGTTGTGCATATGGAAGCTCAATTTTTGAGGCCCGCACATTATGATGATCTGATCACCATAAAAACTATGTTAAAAGATTTACCGGCTAAACATGAGATCATTTTTCATCATGAAGTGTACAACGAAAGAAAAAAACTACTCACCACAGGGAAAGTAGTTTTATTCTTTATTGACTGCAAAACAGGTAAGCGAATGCCTATGCCGCCCTACCTTGGAGAGAAGCTGGCTCCTTTTTTCACGAATCAGGCTCTGTGATGATCTGCCCGCCAGTTTTGAATGGCTTGTTTGATGGCCTTATTACTCAGCTTTTCATCTAATGCTTTTTGCACCAATGCTGGCATCTCTTCATCAGATGCAAAACGAATGGCAATAATCTGGCTCATTCTTAAGGCGCCTGGCAAAGGTTTACCAGTATGTAGATAATATCGCAGACTCTCTTCAGCCCTGATGGCTCTGTCCTGCGCTTTTAAAGCAAATGACCTCATATACCAGGATACCAAACCCAATATCACTGCAATCAGGCAAATAAGGGAAGCCGAATACAAGTTTTCTTTAGAAGAATGCACCAGGTTAATGATTGAGCCAATAAGTAAGGCCAAAACTGCTGATAAAGTCAGGAAATGATAACCGGGTACATAACGGGAATGGTTTTGAAAATTTTGTTCTTTCATATGTGCTTTTTAGGTGATTAAGTTACTGAATTTTGAGATTGGCGGTTGGGTGTTGGGAAATTAGCAGTTGGCTTTTGGCTGTTAGCGGTTTGATGGGTCAGGTTAGTTTAGCTGATAGAATATTTTGATTGATTTGAAAAAATTGGTCAATATTAATCAGTATTATTTTAGTTCATCTAAAATCCTGAACATCTTCTTTACTATTTCACTGGATGAACCGTCAAAATTATTGACGATTATGGCAACTGTATACTTTGTGCCATCTTTAGCAGTATTGTATCCGGCAAAACTTTTGGTTCCGCCTATTGTTCCACTTTTGAGTTTCATTTGGTTAAATAAGGGTAAAGCATCATAAAAATAGGAAAACCAGGGTCGGCTTTTGGCAAACTGTAATACATGCACAAGCGCGTCAGTGGTTACCCGATTTTGAGGTGATAATCCGCTTCCATCTATAATATTGATTGATGCGGGCTCTACTCCTTTTTGATTCCAGAATTCTTTCAAAAGCAGTACTCCTTTATCAGTGGAACCGATCCCTGTTTTTTCATAGGCAATAGCCTTAACCAGCGTCTCACCGTATAAATTGATACTCTTCTTCAGGAACCAGTAATTCAGGCTGTCAAGGGTTGGAGAGAATTGGGTATATAATGGTTTGATTTCCGGCAATTCTTTGCCGGCAGAGCTGAAAAATCGATTATATCCAATCTTTTCAGAATCCAATTGGTTGGCAAAAGCGGAGATCAACTGTAAAGAAGGGTCGGGAAAAGATCCTGAAATTTTAAATGAAGTCTGGTCAATGGGGATTGTTCCCCTGATAAAACCCCTATGGCTAAAAGGAGGCAGGTAAACATAAGCATTATCGCCGGTTTCCTTAGCTGCTGCAATCACTTCAGATTCCAGGGTACTTTGATAGGGCTCGGGCTTACTATAAAGAATAGTTACCTTCGCACCTATCTCATGCCCCGAATGTAAAACAACATCATACTGGTTTTCTCGCCAGTTTAATGCACTTGTTCCCGCTCCATAATAATTACCGATATCATCCCAAATCCATCCACCGGGTAAAGTTTCCTTTTCCCATTTTCCGTCAATCCCAATAATCTGCCCATTTATTTTCTTAATCCCATTCATTTTAAGGATATTGACCCAGTTTTGTAAAACAATCTCTTCCTTTGTTGAATCATATCGCCAGGAACCCAGGCTGGGATCCCCATTGCCAATTATATATAGATTGCCCTGTAAGGTATTCCCTTCGATTTGTCCGCTATAACCCAATTCTGTCTGAAAACGATATTTCGGACCAAGCATTTCCATAGCAGCAGCACTAGTGATGATTTTCTGGCAACTGGCCGGTGCCATTCCAATCTGAGAATTGATTTCCCATACTTTTTCACCGGATTCTGTTTTCAGAACAGACAGTCCCAGCAAAGCATGTTTCAGCTGTGGATCTGCCTGTAAAATTGCCGTAGCTTTTGCTAATCTGTCTGCTAGCCCCTGGGCAACCAAAACCGGAGAATAGATCAATAAACAAATCAACCAATACTGTGTTTTCATAATTGCCCTTTACCTTGCATTAAAATTAAGCCCTACTAAACTATGGAAAAAGTTTTTGCATCCATCATAACCATTGGAGATGAATTACTGATTGGACAGGTAGTGGATACGAATAGTGCATGGATGGCACAGGAATTGAATAAGATTGGTATTACCGTAAAACACAGAGTGGCTGTGGGTGATGTATGGGAAGATATCTGGCAGGCGCTGGATGAAGAAAGTAAACAAGCATCGATTATTCTTATTACGGGCGGCTTAGGTCCAACAGCAGATGATATCACCAAACCCCTGTTATGCGATTATTTTGGAGGTAAAATGATTGTTCACCAGCCAACTCTGGATCATGTAACCCATATTTTCGAGAATATCCTGAAAAGGCCCATGATTGAGCGTAATGCAAAACAGGCCGAAGTTCCTGATGTATGCACGGTATTGATGAATGAAAGAGGAACGGCTCCGGGTATGCTATTTAAAAAAGATGGGAAAATATTTGTGTCACTTCCCGGAGTACCCCATGAAATGAAATGGATTATGAGTAATCATGTGCTCCCTTTAATCCCACAAATATTTACAACCGGCTTTATAGAACACCGCACTTTACTCACAGCTGGCATCGGCGAATCTTTTCTTGCAGAAATGATTATCAAAGAAGAAACAGCCCTTCCTGCACATATTAAACTGGCTTACCTGCCTAATTATGGGATGGTGAGGTTGCGACTGACTGCTTTCGGAGAAGATAAAAATAAACTTGAAACCGAACTCAATCACCATTTTGATCAATTGAAAAAAGCAGTAGCGGCATACCTGGTCATTGATGAAGATATACCACTGGAATTAGCAGTCGGTAAACTATTGAAAGAAAAAGGCTGTACAGTGGCGACAGCAGAAAGTTGTACCGGTGGATATATTGCTCATTTGCTAACCAGTCATGCAGGTTCTTCCGCTTATTTTACAGGAAGCGTGATCAGTTATGACAACGCTATCAAAGAAAGGGTATTGCATGTGTCGAAGCAAACTTTAGAAACCGCTGGTGCGGTGAGTGAGTCAACTGTTCAACAAATGGCAAAATCAGTATTGTCAATTATGCAAACAGATTATGCGATTGCAGTTAGTGGAATTATGGGACCCGATGGGGGTACTACAGAAAAACCGGTGGGAATGGTTTGGGTTGCTATTGCAGATAAAAATAGGGTGCTGACAAAACAATTTAATTTCCGGTTCGACAGACGTAGAAATATAGAACTCACCGCTAATAATGCCCTTAACCTTTTACGTTCCTTTATTGTGGATAACGCTTAATTTAAATTCCTTTTTTCCTTTATACATTTGTTGATGTATTGAACGGTTGCAAACTATAACTAATTGATTTTCAATTATTCGTAAGAATAATTCCTGTTGTTTTAAGCAGGTATTGGTATTCAGTAGTCAGCAACCAACACAGCCTAATAAAAAATATCAGGCTCCGATACATTCATTATCGCATTAAAACAGTACGATAGTATGGCAATTGTTGAACTGGTGATGCCCAAATTGGGCGAAAGTATAATGGAAGCGACTGTTCTGAAATGGCACAAGAAGGTGGGCGATTTTGTGCAACAGGATGAGACTGTTTTGGATATTGCTACTGATAAAGTTGACAGCGAGGTACCTTCTACGGTATCGGGTGTGATTACTGAAATATTATGCAATGTTAACGATGTGGTTCCGATAGGAACAGTGATCGCGAAAATTCAAACTGAAGCCAATATTGGAGAGTCCAGAGAAACGCAAACCATTTCTGAAGAAACCATCCCATTTAATGGATCTAATGCAGGAATCAGCATACCTGAGACCTATCACGCAAAAGCAATCATAGAAGAACCGGTTGTTCCTTATATACCCCAGGCGGCACCCGACTCTTCATTCAGACCAGCTGGTAATCGTTTTTATTCCCCCCTTGTTTTGAATATTGCCAATAGTGAAGGCATTTCGATGACTGAACTGGAAAACATCCCAGGTACAGGTAATGAGGGCAGGGTTTCGAAAAAAGATATTCTCCAATATATTGCGGATAAAAAAACTGGTGGACAAAATATCACACCAACACCAAATTATCAGTCAAGTTCCGCAAACCCGGTTGCAAACACGGTATTTGTTCCTACCCCAATACTAAAACCTGCAGACTCAGGTATTATTGCAGGGATATTTCAACCCGTTTCTAATTCAGGCAAGTTTTCCGATCCTTCTAAAGTTGTTACCAATGGTGCAACTGAAATACTGGAAATGGACAGGATGCGAAAACTAATTGCCAGGCATATGGTGGATAGTGTGCATACCAGTCCGCATGTAACCAGTTTTGCAGAAGCGGATGTTACGCATATGGTTTTATGGCGTCAGAAAGTAAAAGAGGAATTTGAAAAAAGAGAGGGCACCAAACTCACGTTTACGCCAATGTTCATTGAGTGTATCGTAAACGTGATGAAACGGTTTCCATTGATCAATTGTTCTCTTGATGGCGATAAAATTATACTCAAAAAAGATATTAATATAGGCATGGCCACGGCCCTGCCATCTGGCAACCTGATTGTTCCGGTAATCAAAGGCGCTGATCAATTAAATATTGTAGGTCTTAGTAAATCTGTCAACAACCTTGCTGATGCCGCCCGAAATAATCGCCTTCGTCCCGAAGACACCACCGGAGGAACTTTTACCTTAACCAATGTAGGCACATTCGGAAGCCTGATGGGTACCCCTATTATTAATCAACCACAGGTAGCGATACTCGCCGTTGGCGTAATCAAAAAACGCGCAGTAGTCATCGAAACATCGGAAGGTGATACCATTGGTGTTCGCCATATGATGTACCTATCACTCAGCTACGATCATCGCATAGTAGATGGCAGCATAGGTGCATCCTTTCTCTCTGAAGTTGCGAAAGAATTTGAAAAATGGGATATTAATAAGCAGTGGTTTCATTATTTATAGCGGTTGGCTGTTGGCTGTTAGCTAATGGCAATTAGCTTAGTATATTTGCAATTCCAACTAATTACCAAAAGCCAAAAGCCAATTGTTAATTACTAACTGCTCTCCCCAATCTCATCATTCGCATTTACAATTACCTGATCTCCTGCTTGCAATAAACCGAATACTTCAATCCTGGAGCTGGATTCATTGCCCGTGGTGATATCTACTTTTTTTATTTTATTATTTTTCATTACCAATACATATTTCCTTTCTGTCGAAGTTACTACGGCAGATTTAGGTACCGACAAAGCATCCCTGCTTCCGGTAAGATGAAAAATTACCTGGGCATACATACCCGGGGAAAGTAAT
>CAIYKV010000158.1 GCA_903926855.1 uncultured Bacteroidota bacterium
CCCTGCCAGCCTGGTTTATCATTATAAGGTTGAAGCAAACAGGCACCCCGACTGCCCAATGCACCATCTGCGTATACCTTAAAACTATTTACAAACAATTTATCGGTTTTATAGGGACCCCTGGCCAGGTATTTTGTCAGGTTCTCATCATTATCACTCAACATCACAAACAAACGCATATCCAGTTTACCCGCTTTTTGTAAAGCATCAATACCGTCAACATCTTTATAGTTTAACCCACAATCGGTGATAGTGGTAAGCCCTTGCTCAAAGCAATTTTTTTGAGCCGCCAGTAACCATTGTGTATATATTTCTGGAGTAGGTGCAGGAATCTGTGCATACACTTTATCATCTCCATTATCGATCAATACACCTGTCAGTTTTCCGTTTTTTACCTCAATAGAACCACCTGTAATGGTTTGTCCGGCTTTAATGCCCGCAAGATCCAGCGCTTTCTGATTGGCAATAGATGCATGGCCATCTATTCGGGTTAATACAACGGGTTTATCTGGAAACATTTTATTCAATGCTTCGTTGGTAGGATAGGTTTTACCCGGCCATTTGTTTTGATCCCATCCCCTGCCCTGTATCCAGGGAAGGTCGGGATGCTTTTTTGAAAAAGCCTGTATTCTATCCAGCGCTTCTTCCCAACTGGTAGTGCCAAACAGATCTGCCTGAAAAAGCGATCTGCCATACGCTACAAAATGTGCATGTGCATCTATAAAACCAGGATATACAGCTCCTCCTTTGGCATCTATATTTTCAGTTGCGGTATAGGCAGAAAGTATCTCTTCATTTTTACCTACGGCAAGAATGATTCCGTCTTTTACAGCCATAGCCTGGGCTACTGAAAATGCGGAATCAACCGTATAAATCACAGCGTCATGAATAATGATATCTGCTTTTTGTTTACTACAGGAAGTAAGTATGAAGAACAAGGCAATGCTGTACATTTTTCTCATAGAAGTAGTTTCTGGATTTTAAAGTTAAGTACTTAATAAATAACGTGTTGTACTATTAGAACTATTAGTGTCTGGCTAATTAGTATAAACAAAAACTCTCTATATAGGGTGCCAGATGAATAATTTCTAGTCAGTCTCTGTGGACGGCCCTCTATTGGTTCGATACCGGGCGAATGGCCCTGGCAACAAAAATGATGCGAAGCCTCCCGCCATCGGCGGGATAACAGGAACGGGGCTCCCGAGTACTCGGGACCGTGAGCGACACGAGATTACGAATAATAGAATGACTGAATTTTTATAGCACAACACGTTATAAATACTTGACAGTGAGCCTTCCCCATTTACATAGTCGATGCTTATTACAGACCGCTTGGAGAAAAGCCAGAAACTGTTTATATTTATGAAATCAAATTTGGAAGCAACCAACAACTGCTTCCCATTCACCTCGTACCCCGGTAACCATCCTCATGTAATCCTGCTTGGGTCACAATTCAGAAATACTTATAGAGACCTTATAGAGACCCTATAGAGACCTTATAGAGACTTTGCAGAGACTTTATAGGAAGTCAACTTGCTTACTATTTGTATGATAGCCTATGTATAACCGCAGTATACAGTCATGCTAGAGTCATCCAGGGGTATTGTTGGCCTAATCCTAAGCTGATGCTGAGCTAAGTATATGCTAAGATTTATTTCTAACCGGGAATCTTGGGTGGCTTTACCCTTACAAAATCGGGGGTATCAATGAAAAGTCAGTATTATTTAACCTGTTGTGGTATTAAAATAGATGGAAATTCAATTAATTACCGATATTTTTCTTTGCATACTCCGCTAAGAATGTATAAAAAACTAGCACTCAACATATATTGATATGTAAACTATTTTTAAATAGCACAACACGTTAAATCATTAATAGCTCAATGAGTCCATTTTAAAATGGAAAGGAAGCCAGTGCTGATTGGGGAATGGTTTGTTGCTCTCCTTTCAAAAGGTTTTTTACAACACAACTTCCGCTCTGTAATTCCTCACTACCCAGAATAATGGCATAAGGAATTTGCTTTTTTTCGGCGTATTTAAATTGTTTGTCAAATTTTGCATTTTCGTGAAACAACTCACAGCAGACACCTTTCATTCTCAATTCCCGCATCAAAGCAAAAGCGGCTTTGCTCTCCGCTTCGCCAAGGTTAAAAAACAGGACCTGGGTTCCGAGTTGTACGTCTTGGGGAAATACTTTTAATTCTTCCATTACATCATAAATCCTGTCTACGCCAAAACTGATACCCACACCTGGAACATCCGGAACGCCAAATAACCCGGTAAGATCATCATACCTGCCACCACCACCTATACTACCCATCTCTACATGCAATGCTTTTACTTCAAAAATGATACCTGTATAATAGTTTAATCCCCGGGCCAGCGTGAAATCGGGTTGGAGTTGAGAGTTCGAGGTTTGGGTTTGGTAATTGAGAACGTATTCAATCTCTTCAATCCCTTGATTGCCTATGGAATTATTTCCCAAAAGTTCTTGTAACTGGTTAATTTTTTCTTCGGTATCGCCTGAAATAGTCAGGTATTTTTCAATAATTGCAATCTGCGTTGGGTTTAATCCCTTATTCGACAATTCTTCTTTTACCTTGTCAAGCCCGATTTTATCCAGTTTATCAATCGCAACGGTTATATCGGTTATTTTAAGATCGCTACTTATATTTTCTTTTTGTTCTGGAGCCGAGATAGCAGCCAATGCTACTATCTCGGCTAATCCCTGTAATATCTTCCGACTGTTAATCTTTATTTCCACAGCAACACCCAGTTTCTCAAAAACCTGACTGTAAATGCTGACCAGCTCCACTTCATTTAATAAAGATTTACTTCCCACCACATCACAGTCACATTGATAGAATTCCCTGTATCTGCCGCGCTGAGGTCGATCTGCTCTCCAAACAGGTTGAACCTGGTATCTCTTGAAAGGCATGGTAAGTTGACCGAAATTCATAGCAACATATCTGGCAAATGGAATGGTTAAATCATACCGCAATGCTCTTTCGGTAATCTCTTTTGAACTTTTACCCGACAATACTTTATCAAACGCTTCTTTTGTCTGAGTCAGTTTATTGGGGTTATCCAGCCCGTTATTTAATATTTTAAAGATCAGTTTATCACCTTCATCTCCATATTTGCCCATCAGGGTATCCAGGTTTTCCATTGCCGGTGTTTCGATAGGCTGAAACCCATACAATTCAAAAACTGTGCGTATAGTCTGAAAAATATAATTGCGTTTGCGTACTACGGTAGCACCAAAATCTCTGGTTCCCTGTGGTAATGAAGGTTTGCTCATGGGCTAGAATAAATAAATCTTCAGTAACGAAGTAATATTAAATATTTTTATGTTTTTGTGTAAGATTGTATGATCTTATCACAAGCTCTGTTCAACAATTCGAAAACAAGGTGAAAATCTTTTTCTGTACCATACCAGGGATCTGGAACATTCCGTTTTTCGCCTGGATATAAAGCTGATAATATCAGATCTACTTTCTCCTCCTTCCATTTTGAGCCACTGATCCGCTTCACTTCCTGGTAATTATCCGTATCCATCACATAAATCCTGTCAAATACATCTATGTCTTCACTCACAAACTGCCTGCATCGCTGTTTTCGAATATCAATGCCATTTGCCAGGGCTACTTTCTGTGAAGTGGGATGCGGATTTTCACCAATATGATAATTCCCCGTTCCAGCGCTATCTACAATCCATCCCAACCCTGCTGCCTCTGATTTAGCTTGTAAGATACCCTCTGCCAATGGACTCCTGCAGATATTTCCCAGGCATACCATCAAGATTTTCATGGGTCAAAGATACTGTTATGTAAGGATTCTCAAATTTCATCTGAAATGAGCAAGACATGCTGGTTAGCAACGGTATTTTGTAAATCAAACCCAGCCGGTTCAATCCGGCTAAACGATAAAAGCCAAAGACCCTATGCAGTTCATTGAAACCGGGGAGATAAAAATGAATAAAGTACTAACATTCATTAGTATTTCGGACTAACCAATTATGGAAAAAACACATTTAATGCATCTAAGGAGTATACTTACCGATTTGTTTTAAAATGCCGCTGAGATTGTTTCAGCAAAATAAAATTATTAACTAAATTGCCCGTCCCGGCACAAAATTGATCTTATTATGGAAATGGAATACAGAGAGAAATCGAAGAAGAGCTATTCTGTGATACGCATGACTTATAATATTACAGTAGGCTTATTTATATTAGGAATGGGTGCCCTTATGTTTCTGGCGGAGCGATTGAAAGTGACGCAAATCACCGATTCGGATCCTTTATTCCGCTATTTGTTTGGAGGTATCTGTTTATTATATGGCGGATTTCGCTTGTACAGGGGCATTAAGGGTGAGAATTAAGATGATGAAAAGGGTATTATATTACGGAGTGCTTTTGTTCTTTGTTTCTTGTGATTCCTCTCCCAAAAAAGAGGATCCGAGAGATACACCTAACAAAGGCGAGATCAATATTAGTGTGGATGAAAGTTTTAAACCGGTAATTGAAGAAGAACTGCTGGTACATCACTCAGCATTTCCAAAAACCCGGATTCATGTTTTTTATAAATCGGAAGCAGCTTGTTTTAAAGACCTCGAATCAGACAGTACACGAATGATACTGGTGGCAAAAGGACTAACAGATGCAGAAGCTAAGATCTTTGAGAATAATTTGTCGTACAGACCACAATACGGAATATTGGCTTATGATGCAGTAGCTGTAATCGTAAACAAAGCCTCCAGGGATAGCGTGTTTACCATGGATCAGTTGAAAGATATCCTGAGTGGAAAAAATAATATTACTGCTGTAATGGATGGTAAAAATGCGACCAGTACTGTGCGGTTTTTAAAGGATAGTGTTTTACATGGTGCGGCATTTGGCACAAATGTAGTAGCTTCCGAAAACAGTCAACAGGTGGTAGATATTGTATCAAAAAACCCCAAATTGATTGGTTTTGTGGGGTTAAGTTGGGTAGGCGATTTGTACGACAAAAAACAGGAAGCCTACCAGGAGAAAATACGATTGGCTAGTGTAGAATGCACCGCATGTCTGGAAAAAGATATGTATGCAAAACCTTCACAGGCAACCATTACGTATGGCGAATATCCTCTGGCACGGCCCTTGTATTATATATTGAAGGAAAATGAGTCAGGATTGGGAACCGGATTGATGAATTTTATGAGTATGGAAAGAGGACAACTTATTTTTCGAAGAGCGTTTCTCGCACCGGCAAAAATGGCTTTTCATGTTCGGTCGGGGAAAATTAAAGATGCAGATTAACAGAACAATTATAAAAACAGACAAATGAAGAAGACCGTTTCTTTGATGTTTACAGCAATGCTTGCTGCGCAGTGTTTGATGGCCCAGTTACCTGATGGGATCAAGTACATGAGCTTAGAAAAATTTAAGAGTGCAAAAGAAGCGTTCCAGAAAGCCTATGAAGCCAATCCAAAGGATGGTCAGACCATTTATTGGATGGGAGAAGCAATGCTTTTGCCTGATCCCGGTGCCGGAGATTTTAAAGACCGTGTGCAGGCAGCCAAAGCCCTTTATCAGAAAGGTTTACAGGATATCGGCAGCGACCCCTGGTTACTGGTGGGTATGGGCCATGTAGATATTTTGGAAGGGGCTGATATGAATTCTGTCAAACAAAAATTTGAACAAGCGATTACTGCAACTACCGAAACCAAGGGAAAAAATAAAGGCAAACCCAATCCGGCTATCTTAGATGCAATTGGTAGGGCAAATGCGGAAGTACCTATCGGTATGGGTGATCATGCATATGCCATCGATAAACTGAAACAAGCTGCTACACTGGATCCTAACAATACCGATATCTACATCAATATGGGTATCAATTACCAGAAAATGGGTGGTGAAAATGGGGGAGATGCTGTAAAAGCTTACCAGGAAGCCATTAACCATGACCCTAAAAATGCAAGAGCTTTTTACCGTATCGGTAAAATCTATCAAAGTCAGAATAACAAAGATCTGTTCGAACAGAATTTCAATAGCGCTATTGCCGCCGACCCTGCATACCCTTTACCTTATATAGCTTTCTTCCTTTACTACGAGAACAAGGATGTGAACAAGGCAAAAGAATACCTGGACAAATTTGTTGCCAACGCAGACAAAGATCCATTAACAGATTTCTTTATGGCTGTTTACCTTTTCAGAGCAGGAAAAAACAGTGAATCATTAGCCAAGCTGAAAGAAATTGAAAATGGGGGAGGTACGAAAGTTTTGCCAAGACTGAATATGATCTATGCTCTTAACTACGACCGGTTAGGTGATTCTGTTCAGGCCAAAGCATACATAGAAAAATATTTTGCAACGGCGCCTGTTGAAAGAATTGAACCCTCTGATTATGATTTTGCCATCAAGGTATTATCAAAATTCCCGGGAAATGAGGCCAAAGTAGTTACCTATATTGAGAAAGCATTGGCCAACGATACTTCTAAAGTCAATAAACTGAATTATATGGCGGGAGCTGCTGATATGTTCGCTAAGGCCAAAATGTATCCCGATCAACTAAAGTGGATACAAAGACAGGTTGACCTGAAAGGTGGCCCCGTAAGTGAAGTGGATTATTATAAAATGACCAGTATTGCTTTTACTTCGAAAGATTATGCACAAACACTAACACTTGCCAAATCCTATATGGCGGCCTTCCCAGATAAACCACAGCCCTATACTTTTTTCAAAAAATCAGCTATTGCTTTAGACCCGGATACTACTGGAACTGCTATTAGCTACTTGCAGTATATGGATTCTATCTATACGCTGCAGGGAAAGGATAAATACAAAAAGGAGATTTTCCTGAATCAGTATTTTATTCTTCTGACTTATACAAAGCAAATGACAGCTCTTCAGCACAGACCTGATTTCAAAGTCAAGACGGATGGAACCAAAACTCCTCCTGTGGAAGAATACCTCGCTATCAGCCAAAAGGCTTTAGATGTTACAGACAGCATGCTTTTAGCATATCCTGATCCAAACGACGAGAATAACCAATTTGTAATGAAAGCGAAAACCGGAATTCAGAAGGGGATCGACTATTATACCAAGCCTCCAGCCAAAAAAGGAGGCGGTTCGGCAGCGGCCACCAATGGTAATGGAGCCTCTCCAAAAGGATAAATAAAAAAATATACAAGAAATAACTCCCCATTTTGGGGAGTTATTCTTTTATATCCTTATCAGGCGTATTTTTGCGCTACAATAATCCAGAAATATGAGTTGGCTTTCTTTCCTTTCTGACGCAAGTGCTTCCAATTCAGCAAATAATTATTTTCCAATAGGCATTCAGTTAATCTTTGCTGCCGGCTTTGTCGCCTTCATGATTGGTTTCTCTGCATGGGTAGGCCCAAAGCGCAAAACAGCAGATAAACTTGAAAACTTTTCCAGTGGTATCGAAAGCCACGGAAATGCGCGTCAGCCGATGGCTATTAAGTATTTTCTGGTGGCTATCCTGTTTGTACTATTCGATGTAGAAGTGATTTTCTTCTATCCTTATGCTGTCAATTTTCGTGAGTTGGGTTGGCCCGGATTTGGGGCCGTACTAATGTTTGTGGCTTTTTTCCTGGTTGGGTTTGTCTATATCATTAAAAAAGGCGCACTTAATTGGGAAGACTAGAAAGATGATTGTTAATTATTAATAGCTAATTCGAAAATATGTCTCGTCCGGTAAGATTTAATATTCACCCCATTGAAGCCCAATTAGGCAATGCAGTATCTGTTGCGGAAGCGCCCGATGGCTATGCCGGTGAAGGTTTTTTTACTGCCAGGTTAAGCGATGTGGTTGGGCTTGCCCGAAAAAACTCTCTCTGGCCCCTGCCTTTCGCTACTTCCTGCTGTGGTATTGAGTTCATGGCTACCATGGGATCGCATTACGACTTAGCAAGATTCGGCTCTGAAAGAGTTGGATTTTCTCCCAGACAATGCGACCTGTTGATGGTAATGGGTACGATTGCCAAAAAGATGGCACCTGTGCTTCGTCAGGTTTACCTTCAAATGGCTGAACCCAGATGGGTAATGGCAGTAGGTGCCTGCGCTTCCAGCGGGGGTATTTTTGATACCTACAGCGTTTTGCAGGGAATTGACCAGGTAATACCGGTGGATGTATATGTGCCGGGTTGCCCGCCAAGACCAGAAGCTATTTTAGACGGCTTCATGAAAATACAGGAATTGGTTGGTCAGGAAAGTATTCGCAGAAGAAACAGTGAGCAATACAAGGCATTGATGAATGGGTATGGAATAGAATAATCCCCATGGCGTAAAAGCTACAGATGGGATATATATAAACTTATGGCAGTAACGAACGATTTGATTCAGCAGAAATTAACTGCAAAATTTGGAGAAGGATTCTTCCATTTCGAAGAATCATACGGTATGCTCACGATAGAAGCACCAAAAGAACAGAACCTGAAAGTGTTGCAGTTTCTCTATGAAGAAGAAGAACTCGCTTTCCGTTTTCTAACAGATCTTTGTGCGGTTAACTACCCTGATCTTCCGGGCCGCGAACTGGCCGTTGTATATCATTTGCATAATCTTGCTGATAACCTGCGTATTCGATTCAAAGTGTTTACAGGAATTGAGAATCCCGATATTTTCACAGCGTCAAAACTGTTTTCCTCTGCTAACTGGATGGAAAGAGAAACCTATGATTTTTTCGGAGTAAACTTTGTAGGACATCCTAATTTGAAAAGAATATTGAATGTAGATGAGATGGACTATTTTCCTATGCGGAAAGAATTTCCATTGGAAGACCAGACCCGTAGAGATAAGGATGATGAAATGTTTGGAAGAGGATAAATAATAAGGTTTAGTGTTGTTGGACTGCTCTCAGTTTTTGAAAGTCCAAAACAAAAAACCAGGATCTTATAATAATATAGCGATACTGATAGAATATGACAGAGAATCATCACCATCACGTTAAACTGCCTGAAGGCTCGATAGAGAAACAGACCACTACCCTAAACGTAGGGCCTACACACCCTGCTACCCATGGTGTGTTTCAAAATATTATGGAGTTGGATGGTGAGCGTATTGTTTCTACTGAGTCAACCGTAGGTTATATTCACCGCGCTTTTGAAAAAATAGCTGAGCGCAGACCTTTATACCAGATCACACCGCTTACCGATCGATTGAATTATTGCAGCAGCCCCATCAACAATATGGGCTGGCATCTTACCTGCGAAAAATTGCTGGGGGTAGAAACACCCAAAAGAGTGGATTATCTCCGCATCATCATCATGGAACTGGCCAGGATATCCGACCACCTGATCTGTAATTCGATCGTTGGTGTGGATACCGGTGCCTATACCGGGTTCCTTTATGTGATGCAATACCGCGAATTAATCTATGAAATATATGAAGAAGTATGTGGGTCCCGTCTTACTACTAATATTGGGCGTATTGGCGGCTTTGAAAGGAATTTCTCAAATACAGCGTTTACGAAACTCGAGAAATTCTTAAAAGAATATCCTTCTGTTCTGAAGGAATTTGAAAATCTGTTTACCCGTAACCGGATATTCATGGAGCGCACCATTGGTACCGGTGCCATTAGTGCTGAACGCGCATTGAATTATGGATTTACAGGTCCCAATTTACGCGCAACCGGCGTAGATTATGATGTTCGTGTGCACAGTCCCTATAGTAGTTACGAAGATTTTGATTTTACGATACCTGTTGGAAGTACGGGTGATAATTATGACCGGTTCCTGGTACGTAATGAAGAAATGTGGCAAAGCCTAGGTATTATTCAGCAGGCATATCGGAAAATACAGGAGTTCAAAGGTGCTGAAGCAGAAGTGTTTCATGCCAATGTTCCTGAATATTACCTGCCTGAGAAAAAGGATGTATATACTAAAATGGAAGCCCTGATCTGGCATTTCAAGATTATTATGGGTGAAGTGGATATGCCAAAAGGAGAAGTATATAAATCTGTAGAAGGGGGCAATGGCGAACTGGGCTTTTACCTGATTAGTGATGGAGGCCGTGCACCATTCCGTCTGCATTTCCGCAGACCCTGCTTTATCTATTACCAGGCCTACCCCGAACTGGTAACCGGTGGTATGCTGAGTGATGCAATTGTTACCATGAGTAGCTTGAACTTGATTGCGGGGGAAATGGATGCTTAAATAAAACAATTAAACAAGTTAGCAATAGCACAAACATTGCTGAATTGTTAAACTGATAAATGGTTATGAATAAATTTTCAGAAGAAAAACTCGCCAAAGTAAAAGAGATTATCTCTCACTATCCGGAAGGAAAGCAAAAAAGCGCGCTCCTTCCTGTATTGCATATTGCCCAGGATAGTTTTGGTGGCTGGCTGAGCGCAGAAACTATGGATTATGTAGCCGAACTGCTTCAGATAACACCTATTGAAGTATATGAAGTAGCTACTTTCTATAGTATGTATAATCTGAAACCGGTTGGTAAATATATGTTTGAGGTTTGCCAAACAGGTCCATGTATGCTGAATGGTTCTGATAATATCATTGCCTATATCGGAGAAAAACTGGGTATTAAACCCGGTGAAACAACAGCAGATGATTTGTTTACCTTAAAAACGGTAGAATGTTTAGGTGCTTGCGGGTACGCCCCTATGATGCAGTTGGGCAAACACTATCGAGAGCATTTAACCAAAGAAAAAGTAGATAGTATTATTGAAGAGTGCAGAAAGAATGCGGAGGCGAATAATTAGTAAGGATTTGAATAAGTCATTTCGATCGAAAAAATAAAATCAGCGGCAGTATCCGCAAATCGAATAATATGGGTGTACAATTATTATTAGAAAAAGCAAAAGTAGAAGGCATCCGCAAGTACGAAGTGTACCGCAGGGAAGGCGGCTACCGTAGCGTGGAGAAAGCACTGAAAACAATGAGCCCGGAAACCATTGTAGATGAAGTGAAGAAAAGCGGATTAAGAGGTAGAGGTGGTGCAGGTTTTCCAACAGGAATGAAATGGAGTTTTATTGCCAAACCCGAAGGCGTTTCTCGTCACTTGGTTTGTAATGCAGATGAAAGCGAACCCGGTACTTTTAAAGACAGGTTCCTGATGGAATTTATTCCGCACCTGTTGATTGAAGGATTAATCGTTTCTTCTTTTGCACTGGGAAGCAATACTACTTATATATATATCCGTGGCGAATATGCATGGGTTGCAGAGATTTTAGAATTTGCCATCGCCGAAGCTAAAGCAAATGGATTTTTGGGTAAAAATATTCTGGGTACCGGTTTTGATTGTGAGATATATGTACATCGCGGAGCAGGTGCTTATATCTGTGGTGAAGAAACCGCTTTGATCGAATCTCTCGAAGGAAAAAGAGGCAACCCGCGTATCAAACCTCCCTTCCCTGCCATACAGGGAGCCTGGATGCGTCCAACCGTTGTAAATAATGTGGAAACTCTTGCAGCCATAGTACCTATCATTAATTTAGGTGGCGATGAATATGCTAAAATTGGAATTGGTAAGTCTACAGGAACCAAACTCATGTCGGCCTGTGGTAATATAAAAAAACCAGGTGTCTATGAAATCGATATGACCATCTCTGTTGAAGAATTTATTTTCAGTGATGAATATTGTGGTGGCATTGCCAATGGAAAAAGATTAAAAGCCTGCATACCAGGCGGATCATCAGTACCTATTTTACCGGCCAACCTTTTATTGAAAACAGCAAAAGGAGATACAAGGTATATGAACTATGAAAGCCTGAGTGATGGCGGATTTGCCACAGGTTCCATGATGGGGTCAGGCGGATTTATTGTGCTGGACGAAGATCAGTGCGTAGTAAAAAATACCTATACATTTGCGCGATTCTATCGTCATGAAAGTTGCGGACAGTGCTCACCTTGCAGAGAAGGGACTGGTTGGATGGAAAAATTGTTATTAAGACTGGAGAATGGACAAGGTAAGATTAGTGATATTGATTTGTTATGGGATATTCAACGGAAAATTGAAGGAAATACGATTTGCCCATTAGGAGATGCTGCGGCCTGGCCCGTAGCGGCTGCTATCAGACATTTCAGGGATGAATTTGAATGGCATGTAACCCATGCAGAAGAGGCAGTAAAAATGAACTATGGATTGGCTCATTATGCAGACCCGATTCATGTGCCGGCTTAAATAATTCAAAATTCAAAAGGAAAAATTCAAAAATGGATGACACTTTTGAAAAATTTGAGTTGAATGAGTTTGCAAAGCCTTATAATATCAGGCATAGATGTTTTTTCTTTTCAAAGGAAATTATATCTTTTGTTGCGGAGTGTAAGTATGATAGGATCTTTAGTTCTTTGTTTGATCAATTAGTACGAAGTGCAACTTCAATTGGAGCTAATATAGTTGAAGGGAAATCTGGGAGTACAAAAAAGGATTGGAAAAACTTTTTTGTAATTGCGCTGAAGTCCGCAAATGAAACTAAATATTGGCTTTGTCTTATTCGAGACACAATGGAAGTTTCACAACCAGTTGTAAAAGAGTTGATTAATGAAGCAGACGAGATTTCAAAAATCATAGCATCCATTATCCTAAATGCGGATTAGGATTTTGACTTTTGATTTTTGACTTTTGATTTTTGACTTTTGATTTTATAAAATATGTCAGAACAACCTTTATTCAAAGTAACCATCGATAACATTACTATCGAAGTGCCTGCCGGGACAACCATCCTGAATGCGGCTCGTAAAATAGGTGGTGATGTGGCTCCCCCCGCTATGTGCTACTATAGCAAACTGCAGGGTAGTGGTGGTAAATGTCGTACTTGTCTGGTAGAAGTAAGCAAAGGATCAGAAAAAGATCCACGACCTATGCCTAAACTGGTCGCATCCTGCCGTACCACCGTAATGGATGGGATGGAAGTAAAAAATATTACCAGTCCAAAAGTACTGGATGCACGCGCTGGAATTGTTGAATTCTTATTGCTAAACCATCCTTTGGATTGCCCTATCTGCGACCAGGCTGGTGAATGTCATTTACAGGATCTCAGCTATGAACATGGTAAAGAAGGCACCCGTTATGAGTTTCAGCGCCGCACTTTTAAAAAGCATGATTTAGGTCCATATATTCAGTTACACATGACACGTTGCATTCTTTGCTATCGTTGTGTGTTTACGGCGGATCAATTGACCCAAAAAAGAGAGCACGGAATATTGGATAGAGGGGATCATTCTGAAATTGCTACTCTGATAGAGAAAAGTCTCGAAAACGATTTTATTGGTAATGTAATTGATGTTTGTCCCGTTGGCGCATTAACCGATAAAACTTTCCGTTTCAAGAATCGTGTGTGGTTTCTGAAACCAATGGATGCGCATAGAGATTGTCCTACCTGTAGCGGAAAAGTTACTTTATGGAATCGCGGTGATGAAGTGTTCCGGGTAACTGCTCGTAAAGATGAATGGGGTGAAGTGGAGAGTCTGGAAGATGGCAAAACTGCCTGGATCTGCAATACCTGTAGATTTGAAAAGAAAAAAACAAGTGATTGGGTAATCGAAGGGCCAAGGAATATTAGCAGACATTCTGTGATTTCGCAAGGGCATTACCAGGGTAAGATTGGAACACATATGCCGACAGAAACCTTTGAAGCAGTGAATGGTGGCAGAGAACCGAAAATATGGTTGGATATTCATTCAATCAGCGAAGTAAACCAACCTTCTATAGACCTTAGTCTGATTGAAGGACCGGCACACTCAAATGACTTTAATTCCAGAAAAGATTAATTGCAATTTATATCATGACATTACTCACTATCGACTGGCTCTTATTCACAGAAAAACTGGTGCTCATTGCAATCATTGTTTTTGCGAGCCTGGGTATTGCATTGTATACCACGTTTGCAGAACGTAAAGTGGCCGCTATTCTACAGGATAGACCAGGACCTAATCGCGCTGGTCCATTTGGATTATTTCAGCCGTTTGCTGATGGATTGAAATTGATCATGAAAGAAGAAATCATTCCGAATACTGCAAATAAAGGCTTGTTTATACTCGGACCGGGATTGGCCATGACTGCTGCATTAATGACCTGTGCGGTAATACCCTGGAGTAGTCATGTTACGTTGTTTAATCGCAATATTGATTTGCAGGTGGCTGATATCAATATTGGTATTCTATATGTTTTTGGCGTAGTGAGCATGGGGGTATACGGCATTATGATTGGAGGATGGGCTTCTAATAATAAGTTTTCTCTTATGGCCGCTTTGCGTGGGGCTTCGCAGGCAATTAGTTATGAATTGGCCATGGGTCTGGCACTGATAGCCGTATTAATGATCTCTGGATCTTTAAGTCTCAAAACGATCGTAGATCAACAAATGCAACCGGGTCGTTTATGGAATATTGCCTACCAACCATTGGGCTTTTTGATTTTTTTTATCTGCGCAATGGCAGAATGTAATCGTACTCCTTTTGATTTACCTGAAGCTGAGAATGAATTGAATTTCGGATACCACCAGGAATACTCATCCATGAAACTCGGGTTCTACCTGTTTTCTGAATATGTGAATATGATCATGAGCAGTGCAGTAATGGCCTGCTTGTTCTTTGGCGGATTTGATATCCCATTCCTGGACGAAAAAACACTGGCCCCTAACCTGGCTGCTGTATTAGGTGTGGCAGCGTTATTAACCAAGATCGTGATCTTCATATTTGTGTTTATGTGGATACGCTGGACGATTCCGCGTTTCCGATATGACCAGTTGATGAACTTGGGATGGAAGAAATTGATACCACTGGCATTATTGAATATGTTGCTTACAGGAGCGTTCATATTGTGGAAGCAGGGGTAAAAGGCAAAATTGGAGTAAGAAGAGTTTGGCAACAGGATCAGTAAGTTGAAAATGAAAATATTTTTGCGGCGCATCAAATAATATATGCGGTGCTAAAATGAAATAATAAACATGCAAGCATTAACCAATAGATCAAAAGCGGTAAGTAGAAAGCCCATGAGTTTTATGGAGCGTTTGTATTTGCCATCCATTGTTAAGGGTATGGCGATTACATTCAGCCATATATTTAAGAAGCAACCCACTATACGATACCCGGAACAAACCCGTCAGTTTAGTCCGGTATTCCGTGGTTTGCATGTGCTTAACCGTGATGCAGAAGGTCGGGAACGTTGCACAGCCTGCGGACTTTGCGCAGTTGCTTGCCCCGCAGAAGCCATTACGATGGAAGCAGCTGAAAGATTGCCGGGAGAAGAAAATCTGTATCGCGAAGAAAAATATGCAGCCAGATATGAGATCAATATGCTGCGTTGTATCTTTTGTGGGCTATGCGAAGAAGCCTGTCCGAAAGATGCTATTTATCTTAGTGAAACATTTGCACCATCTAATTTCACCCGCAAGGGATTTATATATGGAAAGAAAGATTTATTGATACCTGACCCTGCTACAGAGCCTGAAGCATATGCTAAAGCACGAGGCGGAGAAAGAACAAATTAATTGACAATAAGTAGTTGACCTTTGAAAACCCATTGTTAATTACGAATTGCTAATTGCTAATTTAAAAAGATGAGTACAACTGACATACTATTCTACTTCCTGAGTGCTTTGGCCATATTTAGTGCGATCATGGTTTTGGTAAGCAGGAATCCTGTTCACAGCGTATTGTGGCTGATTCTTGTGTTTTTTGCTATTTCGGGGCACTATATATTACTAAACGCGCAGTTTCTCGCTATTGTTAACCTGATTGTATATGCAGGGGCCATTATGGTACTCTTCTTATTTGTGATCATGTTAATGAACCTGAACGCCGAAGCAGAACCCCAGAAACATATGTGGATGAAATTAGCCGGGGTGATTTCCGGCGGATGTTTCCTGATGGTATTGGTTTCATTAGTTAGACAGGCAACTGATATGCAAAACAAATCTGTATTAATGAAAACCGGAGATATTGGCCTGATCAAAAACCTGGGTAAAGCACTGTTTAGTGATTATGTGGTTCCCTTTGAAATCAGCAGTGTATTGTTTTTGAGTGCAATGGTAGGCGCTGTAGTAATTGGAAAAAAAGACTAACAAACCAACCTTCTGTGGGGAAGGATGGATAACAAATTGAATAAATTAAATAGGTCCGGAATGGACTAAGCATATGCCAATACAATATTACATCTATCTCTGTTTAACGCTTTTCAGCATTGGTATTATCGGTGTACTTACCCGTAGAAATGCCATCATTGTTTTTATGTGTGTAGAACTAATGCTGAATGCAGTAAACCTGTTATTAGTGGCGTTTTCCAAAATGCATCATGGGGTTGCTTTGGGATCTAGCCCAACTACTATGGTGGGGATTGAAGGACAGATATTTGTATTCTTTATTATGGTAGTAGCAGCTGCAGAAGTAAGTGTGGGTCTGGCCATTATTGTAATGATGTACCGGAATACGCATTCGGTAGATATTAATTTTCTGAATCGTTTAAAAAATTAATCTTTCCCCGAAAGGGGGAAGGGATTTTACATAAGAATTTCAGTATGAGCAAACTTGTTTATTTAGTACCACTATTTCCCCTGCTGGGTTTTCTGATCAATGGATTGGGAAGAAAATCGCTTTCCAAATCAATGATCAGCTTAATAGGCAGTGGCGTTATACTAGCTTCCTTTATCGTAAGCGGAATGCTTTTTTTTGATGTAAAAGCAAATGGGGCTTCGGTAATAACACTTTTTGATTTTATCAAAGCGGACGGCTTTCAAATACCTTTTGCTTTTCAGGTTGACCAGCTATCTTCTATATTTCTGCTAATCATTACTGGCGTAGGCTTCCTGATACATTTGTATTCTTCTGCTTATATGCATGATGAGGAACCCCAACATTATGGCAGGTATTTCGCTTACCTGAATTTATTTGTATTTTCTATGTTGTTATTGGTTCTGGGTGCCAATTATGTGATCATGTTCATTGGCTGGGAAGGCGTGGGATTATGTTCATACCTGCTCATCGGTTTCTGGTTTAAGAACAATGATTATAATTATGCAGCCAAGAAAGCCTTTATTATGAACCGTATCGGCGACCTGGGCTTCCTACTGGCAGTATTCTGGTTATTATTCAGACTGGGCACAGTTTCCTATGGAGATGTGTTTGCCAATGTGTCCAAACTCAGTTCATTTGATATTACGGGTATAACCTTGCTCCTATTTGTTGGGGCCATGGGTAAAAGTGCACAGATTCCATTATATACCTGGTTGCCTGATGCAATGGCAGGTCCAACCCCTGTTTCAGCACTGATACACGCTGCTACAATGGTTACGGCGGGTATTTACATGATTGCGCGCAGCAATATTTTATATACGATGGCTCCTGCAACACAAACAGTGGTAGCTGTTATCGGACTTTCTACAGCTATATTGGCGGCTACTATTGCTTTGCAACAAAACGATATTAAAAAAGTACTGGCATATTCTACGGTTAGTCAGCTGGGTTATATGTTCCTGGGTTTAGGCGTTGGTGCCTACACCGGGGCAGTATTTCATGTAATGACACATGCATTCTTTAAAGCTTTATTATTCTTAGGAGCCGGCTCAGTAATACATGCCATGCATCATGAACAGGATATTCGTAAAATGGGGGGATTAAAAAAATATCTTCCAATTACGCATATTACTTTTTTACTGGCTTGTCTCGCAATTGCAGGTATCCCTCCTTTCTCAGGTTTCTTTTCAAAAGACGAGATACTGACAGCAGCATTTGGAAAGAATCCATTGTATTATATCATTGGCGTGGGTGGAGCACTGATGACGGCTTTTTATATGTTCCGTTTATATACACTTACTTTTCTGGGCAATTTCCGCGGAACACATGAGCAGGAACATCATTTGCATGAAAGTCCATGGCAGATGACATTCCCACTGATTATCCTGGCAATTTTATCCGTATTTGGTGGATTTTTAGGGATACCTGAAGTATTTGCGAAAGATGCGCATAGCCTGGAACATTTTCTTTCTCCCATTTTTGCAGGCTCCGAAAAAATCACTGGTGAACATTCACATCCTGCCGCTTCTCAGGAATATATCATGATGGGTGTATCTACAATTTTGATTGCAATCATGATCGGCATAGCGATTAGTCGCTATAAAAAATATCAATTGAATACCGATGAAAATACAGGACTTTCAAAAGTTCTGGAACATAAATGGTATGTGGATGAATTATATGATGCGGTAATTGTCAATCCACTGAATGCCATCGCAGGCTTTTGTAAAAATATTATTGAGAAGAGTGGTATTGATGGTTTGGTAAATGGGGTAGGCAGACTGGTTGGATACGGGTCCAGACAACTGAGGTTATTGCAGAGCGGACAAGTGGGAAACTATATACTGATCATGGTACTGGCAATGGTTGTATTTGTTTTGGTATGGTTTAATGATAATGCCATTATGAATTTTTTGAATAAAATATTATAAACTGCTTTGTTGCGATAAAGAAAGAATATGATCCCTGTTTTATTGATATTGATTCCTTTGCTTACCGGCTTGATCAGTTTTTTTATAAAAGACGATAAATCGGTAAAAACATGGTCACTGCTGTCAGCTATAGTTACACTATTAATTGCATTCACTGCTGTTTTCAGTTGTTACCCGGCACAGCTTTCCTATGATGCAGCCTGGTTACCTACACTGGGAAGCCGATTTGCTTTGATGACGGATGGAATGGGAAAAATGTTATGTCTGCTTACAGCTGTTTCCTTCCCGCTTATTTTCGCTGCGATCTTCAAGAATAACTATAAACAGTCCAGTGGTTTTTATGGATTGATGCTATTATCACAGGCCGGGCTTATGGGCGTATTTACGGCAGCTGATGCTTTGGTATTTTATTTCTTCTGGGAACTGGCATTGATTCCGGTATATTTTCTTTGCTCCATATGGGGTGGCGAAAAAAGGATTGCTGTCACGTTTAAATTCTTTATCTATACTTTCCTGGGTTCCCTGTTAATGCTGGTGGGTATCCTGTTTCTTTATTTTCATACAAATGATCATTCCTTTGCCTTAAAATCTTTTTATCATATTCATTTATCAGGCAAACAGGAGAATTTTATTTTCTGGCTTTTCTTTATCGCGTTTGCCATTAAGATGCCCATATTCCCTTTTCATACATGGCAACCAGATGCCTACGAACAATCGCCAACAGCTACTACGATGGTTATGAGCGGTATTATGGTTAAGATGGGAATTTTTGCTGTTGTACGCTGGTTACTGCCAGTATTCCCGAATGCTTCTGTGCAGTTCGCTAATATCATTATTATACTTTCTGTAATAGGAATGATTTATGCATCATTGATCGCCATCCGCCAGGATGATATCAAACGACTGATAGCTTATTCATCTATTGCGCATATTGGTCTGATGTGTGCTGCAATTTTTACACAGAATAAAACAGGTCTGGAAGGGGTAATGATCCAGATGTTCAACCATGGTATCAATGTACTCGGCTTGTGGATTGTGGCTGATGTAATTGAACAGAAACTGGGAACAAGAAAATTCAGCGAGTTGGGTGGACTTGCGCAAAAAGCACCGGTACTCGCTATTTTACTGGTGGTAATGAGTCTGGCCAATATTGCCCTACCGCTTACCAATGCATTTATAGGCGAGTTCCTGATGTTTAACGGATTATTCCAGTATAATATATGGATAGCGGCAGCAGCGGGTATCAGTATCATATTAGCAGCTGTTTACACACTCAATATGATTCAGAAAGTATTGTATGGTAACACGGTAGCCGCTACGGAAAATGCAGTAGAAATCAGCGGCAATATTCAACTGGTGCTTGTAATACTGGCCATAACAGTGATCGTGTTGGGTGTATATCCGCAACCTATGATGGAACTGACAAAGGATACAGTAAATGCAATATTGGTAAACCATTAATGTAGAATCAGGCAGGTGTTCTCCTTTTAAGGGCACTTGCTGAAAGATAAGTTTTATGAATGCAATCATAGTTTCCGCTTTATTGGGTGTAGTAATGATGTTCAGTGGTATTATTACAACAAAGAGATCGAGTATTACTTATACAGCGACCATCAGTCTGCTGGTATTGCTTGTTGCGAATGTGCTGAATACCTATGGAATATGGGAAGTTCATGTGAACACACATGGCATGCTTCAGTTTGATAAATTCGGTATGTTCTTTAATTCAATTGCCATTACAGCAACACTGATATATGTAATTTTAAGCGGGAAGGATATTGAAAAAACCGGCATACATGTTTCTGAATACTATGCATTGATCTTTTTTGTTTTATGCGGAGTGAGTATTCTTACCAGTTTTAATGGACTGCTGATGTTATTTATCGGAATAGAAATTCTCTCAATTCCCCTCTATATTCTTACCGGTGCCGATAAAAGAAATCTAAAGAGTAACGAAGCTTCCCTGAAATATTTCCTGATGGGTTCTTTTTCAACAGGAATTATGTTGATGGGTATTGCGCTAATTTATGGGGCAACAGGAAGTTTTGCGCTGGGTGTGTTGCATGATGCCCCTGCTGCAGGATTACCGGTGAAAGCCTCTTTTATAGAAGTTGCCGGGATACTCTTGCTTTTTGCTTCCATGTGTTTTAAAGTATCTGCTGCTCCATTTCATTTCTGGACACCTGATGTATATGATGGGGCCCCTTCTGTATTCACTTCTTTCATGGCAACTATTGTAAAGTCTGCGGGATTTATAGCGTTCATTCGTTTATTTGAATCTAATACACAGGCACTAGGTCCTACCTGGAAAATATTGCTCTCTTTTGTAATCATTGCCACTTTACTAATCGGTAATATCACGGCTGTTTTTCAACAGAGTGTTAAGCGTATGCTTGCTTACTCAAGTATTGCACAGGCCGGGTTCATGTTATTTGCTTTGTATAGCAATAATGATCTGGCAAAAGAAGGGATTCTCTTATATGCAGTAGCCTACAGTTTAGCCACTATCGGCATTTTTGCGATCCTGATTAAGATGAAGGATTACACGTTTGATGGGTATAATGGACTGGCAAAATCCGAACCGGTACTAGCTTTTACCAATACCATTTTCCTGCTTTCATTGGCAGGGATTCCACTTACAGCTGGGTTTTTTGCCAAATACTATATGCTGGCCTCCGTAGTAAAAGCAGGTGGCTCATTGTGGCTGGTGGTGGTTGCCGTGGTATTTGCAGCAATAAGTGTATATTATTATTTCAGACTAATACAGGCCATGTATTTTAAAGAAGGCTATGCGGAAACAACGGGTATCAGCAACCGCTTTAAAAATGCCCTGCTCGTATTGGCTGTATTGATCATTTTATTTGGCGTATTTCCTTCCCTGGTGCTCAATAGCTTCTATTTTTAACCGTTCTTCACAATTATCGACCTCAATTCCCGGTGTTCGGGAATTGGCAATTATCTTTATCGGGTCGATTATTTGATGAAAAGGGTAAATGCATGACAATTCTGGATTCTTTATCACTGGCATGGCGTAATGTTCGCAGTAATAAACTGAGAACAGGAATCACTGTGGCCATCATTGCTTTCGGTATTATGGCCCTGATTGGGATTATTACGGCAATCCAGGCCATGAATCAGAGTCTGAAGGAAAGTTTTTCTTCAATGGGCGCCAATGCCTTTAATATCCGTTTTAAGGAATCCAGGGTCAATTTTAATGGAAATGGACGAAACGGAAACTTTGAGAAAAAAAGAAGAGGCCTGAAAGAAAAAAAATCTAACCTCGGAAAACCCATTCGCAGAGAAGAAGCTGAATTTTTTAAAACCAACTACGATTTTCCGGGTGCTGTGATCAGTCTTTATCGTCGCGGCCCAGGAAACCAGGAAATTCACTATGACGAAAAGAAAACCAATCCTCAGATAACTATTTGGGGTGGAGATGAAAATTATCTGGCTGTAAATGGCTATGCGATTGACCAGGGTAGAAACCTGAATAATCTGGATCTGCAAAGCGGTAGAAATGTGTGTTTGATAGGCAGTAATGTAGCTTCCAAACTATTTGGAGATAAACCAGAAAAATGTTTAGAAAAAATTATCCGGGTAGGCAGTGTTCCTTACCGTGTGGTAGGCTTATTAAAGAGTAAAGGATCCAGTGCCATGATGCGCCAGGACGATGTAATTCTGACTTCCTATACCAATGTTCGCCATTTTCAAAATGCTAACCCCTCTTACCTGATTGGCGTGATGGTAGGTAATGTGACTGAACTGGACGTGGCAACGGATGAAGCTACTTCTGTATTCAGGGCAGTGCGCAAACTGGAACCTACAGACGATATTAATTTTGTAGTAGAGCGCAGTGATAAATTTGCCGAATTATTTATTGGATTTTTAAGTAGTATCACAGGCTCCGCAGGTGCTATCGGATTAATTACCCTCATCGGAGCTGCCATTGGTTTAATGAATATTATGCTGGTAGCTGTAAATGAAAGGACAAAAGAAGTGGGACTGATTAAAGCCATTGGTGGTAAAAGCAAAAATGTACGTCAGCAATTTTTATTCGAAAGCCTGATCATTAGTTTACTGGGCGCTTTTTTTGGAATTATCCTCGGAGTGCTGGTAGGCAACTTATTCTCCATTGTTCTGAAAACAGGTTTTGTGGTTCCCTGGGGATGGGTCATTATCGGAATCGTAATCTGTTCGATAGTGGGACTAGCCGCAGGTATCTACCCCGCCATGAAAGCCGCCCGCCTAAATCCTATCGTTGCTCTACGGTATGAATAAAAAAGCAATAGAACAAGTTCTCACATCAACCCGAAACAAATAATCCATAACGCGTAACCCCTTTACCCTCTCTTAAAAAACAGTTTCAATTTATCATTGATATAATACTCAATGTCTTCTTCGGTTTTATGCGCCCTTAGCCATTCACTGCTGGGTCTGTATTGCTGGAGAAACTGTTGTAACTGTTCATTTTTTAAACCACTGTATTTCACCACAAGCGATGCTGGAAAACGATAATCGGTATAAGCCTCTTTTTCCCTGGCTTCAAAAAAAGCAAATGCTTTTCTTTTATTTCTTTCATGCCTTGAGAACCTGTCAATATTCAAAGCAATACCCGCTCCAGAATTGGCCTGCGCTATAGTGGGAATGGTATAACTAACAATACCCTGTAAAAAATCTTTTCTTCTTTCAATACTATCCAATTGGTAAACACTCCATCCGCGCGCGGATACCGTAACATTACCTAAGTCATGCGCAAGTGGAGATAAGGAAAGCCATATTGTATCCTGTGAAAGATATTTCCCTTCAAAATGAATCGTATCCAGTTGATAGCCCACAGCGGCAAAAGAAATTACCTGCTTTTCTGAAATGCTGATAGCAAAACGCCCTGCACCACTTGTAATAACTGTTTGTTTGGTATTGATATTTGTAATACTTGCCAGCGCAATCGGCTCATGTGTGATACCGTCTTTGAGATATCCCCAGATAATGGGTTTGTCCTGAGCACTGACCTGTAAAAAAAATAGCCCGGCAAATAAGCAGCATAACAGTTTCATAAAAAACATTTGCATAAAGGTAGGCTATCGGCATAGTGCTTACCCGGAATAGGTTTACAAACTTTTGTAAAAACTGCGCAAAAAAAAGCCGGCGAGAAATCACCGGCTTTGAACTGTAATATAGGAACGGATTATTTTGGATCCAATGCTTTCTTAATTCTGTCAGCTACATCCTGTAAATGGTATTTACTGAGTTTCTCAGAAGTACCCGGTATGGCGGCATTAATTTCAGATTGAAGGGTTCTTAACTGTCCCCTTACTTCTGAACTTACATCCGTATTCTTAGCACTCGGAGCAGGCATAAATACACGGCCATTCACTACAATAGCAGATGCCGTAGGCGCCGGAGTAATCAGGCTGATCAATTTTTCTGCAAAAGTTTTTTGCAGATTTCTTCTGTAAGCATCAATCGGCTTTTTGGTATTAAGTTCACTCCAAACACCTTTTCTTACATCATCCATCATTTCATCAATGCCATAGGTATTGGCACCAAAACGATTGGTTGCGGCAACTAATCTAAAAAGTCTCTGTTCGTCAAGCAAACTGTTTAATGTAGAAGCCTGAAGTGATTGCAGTCTTTCAAGATTTGCAGGCGCCTGAATTTTATTCAGAACACTTTTATCCAGTAACCAGGTAGGTGTTTCAAACAATTGCTTATTCAAAAAGGCAACGGCTTCTTTCTGAATGGCTTTCGGTGTTGCTTCGTATACATCACCGGGTTGTTCCAGACTTTTGAAAGTTTCATAGTAACCACCTACATTTTTGGTAACATGCCCCATATAACGGCCAAACTGACCAATCACCTGTCCATACATATCACTCAGGTTCTCATAATGATCGGCTTCTTCTTTGGTCCATTCTGGTAAAGCAGGTAAAATACGTTTCAGGTTCTTAATACCATATTCGCTGGCTTTAACGCTGTTATCACCGAGATCTTCTGTTTGCGCACGTGGATCAGGGTTTCCACCCTCACCACCAAACCATAAACGTGGATTGGCGCCAATTCTGTCTACAATCCATTTGTTATTGGTCTTTTTGTCTTTATCAATATCTGACTCACCCAGGTATTTATAACCCCATTCAATAGCCCATTTATCATAATCACCAATTCTTGGGAATAAGCCAATTTCACTGATATTATCTTCCGGCTGAGCTACATAGTTGAAACGGGCATAGTCCATAATAGAAGCAGTATGTCCATTGGCTTCAACCCAGGCTTTATTGCGCAGGTTTTCAACCGGTGTTTTGCTGCTGCTACCCATATTATGGCGAAGCCCCAGGGTATGTCCTACTTCGTGTGAGGAAACAAAACGAATCAATTGTCCCATCAGTTCATCATCAAATTTCATTTTCCTGGCTTTGGGATCAACTGCTGCAGTCTGAACCATATACCAGTCATGAACCAGTTTCATCACATTGTGGTACCAGCCGATATGACTTTCCAGGATCTCACCACTGCGAGGGTCATGGATTTGCGGTCCATACGCATTCTCAATATCAGAAGCGAAATAGCGGATTACAGAGTAACGTGCATCTTCCAGACTCATATCCGGATTATTTACCGGCCATTCTTTACCTACGATGGCATTTTTAAAACCGGCTTTTTCAAAAGCTTTCTGCCAGTCGTTGATCCCATCAATCAAGGGCTTAACCCATTGTTTTGGAGTAGCCGGATCAATATAGTAAATGATTTGTTTGGCGGGTTCCACCAGTTCACCACGTTTATATTTCTCCATATCCTCTGGCTTAGGCTCCAGTCTCCAGCGAACAGCGAAAGTCTGGTTTTCTACTTTTTGCTGATCATCGCTATACACAACAAAGCGATCGGCAAAATAACCAACCCGTGTATCAAACAAACGACGGTTCATAGGTACCTTAGGCAGAATAATCATCGAAGTATTCAACTCAAGCGTAACAACACCCGCGTTTGAAGCAGCAGGCAGGGTTACCCCACCGCCACCGCCTAATCCTGCCAAACCACCACCACTATTGGACCCATAGGTTTTCACTGTCTTGATTTCAGTATTGGTAGGGAACGTATGAATACTTTGAATATATGATCTGTCGGCCATGATCATAGAAAGACCAAACTGACGTTTGTCATTCGGATCAAGACCCACAATCTGGTTATCACCTTTAAAGAAATCGGTAACGTCAACAACCACACCTGAAGAATCTTTATTGAATGCGGCTATTGGGAAAGCAAAACCAATAGGATCCAGGTATGAGTTTTTAACGGCTTTTGAAATGGCAGAAGTAGAATCGGCAGTACTAATCAAGGTAACTACGCGAACAAAAATATTGTTACTTGGCCCTTTTTCAAATTTCAGGCTTTGTTGATTGACTTCTTCCCCACCGTATTTTCCACCACCGCCCGGAACCCTGGAAAAACGGGTTACAGCGAGGATTTCACGGCCCAAAACCGAATCGGCAATTTCAAAATAGTATTTCTCATCAACTTTGTGAACCGTAAAAAGGCCTTTTTTGGTAATAGCCTTATCGGTAATGATTTCTTTATACGGACGAGGCCCCTGTCTGGTAGCGGCAGCACCAAAACCGGCTAAACCTGCTGGTAACCCACCCCTTGTTGGGGCCCCACCTGCCGGTATTGAATCTCTTTGTTGCGCCAATGCCATCGTAGAGGCAAATAGCGCCATAGTTAATAAATGCTTTCTCATAAGTTTACAATATAAATTTTAATAAGTTTTTAAAGATACAAGTGGTTTTTGACAGGAAACAAATAAATTCTTGCCGTTGGGTGAGTGGTAAAAAGGGGGATTTTAGTCGGTGAAAATCATGGATGGGCTAAGGGAAAGGAGTAAATGGGGTTAACCCATGAAGAAATAATTAATATAAGAACTTTCATAGAATCTAAATTTGTTGCGTGGCATAAAATAGCTATTTTGTATTCCCATTTGACAAATTGAAAGATAGTTTTGCTTTTTCAAAACTTTTTTCAGTACAATTGCGGAACAATTAATTAACAACTGAAATTATTAAAAAACCAAAAATCAATTGAATCATGGCTGAGACAAAACCAACTGCTAGTGCCGCTGTAAAAAGCCCATCTTCTGCACAACCTAAAAAAAGCAGTAACACAATTTCATGGATTGCACCACTTACTTGTATCATTCTTGGTTACTGTATTTGGCGTTTTGTATTGGGTGCACCTGGTAATTTCACAAATCCAGATCCGAATGGTGGTTTTTGGCCACAGCATAAAGGACCTAAAGGAACACTGACAAAAATGTATGAAGGTGGAATCATTGTTCCGGTTCTGATCGGTTGTTTTTTAACTGTATTAACTTTCTGTATTGAAAGATTTCTTACTGTTACGAAAGCTTCTGGAACCGGCAGTATTGCTGAGTTTGTTCGTACCGTACAGTTTCACCTTGCCAACAAAGATGTTGATAAAGCGCTGGCTGCATGCGATAAACAAAAAGGATCAGTTGGTAATGTAATGAAAGCCGGACTGAAAAAATACAAAGAAATGATTACCAATACTGAATTGGTAACTGAACAAAAAGTATTGAATATTCAAAAAGAGGTAGAAGAAGCTACTGCGCTTGAATTACCTATGCTGGAAAAGAACCTGGTGTTCTTATCTACCATCGCTTCTGTAGCAACCCTCTTGGGACTGTTAGGAACGGTAATGGGTATGATCAGATCATTCTCTGCGCTTGGTGAAGAAGGTGGTGGAGATGCTGCCCGTGCATTGTCTCAGGGTATTTCTGAAGCCTTGTTTAATACAGCACTGGGTATCGGTACTTCTGCTATTGCCATTATCATGTATAATGTGTTCACTACCCGTATTGACGGAATCACTTACGGAATTGACGAATCAGGTTTCACATTAACCCAAAGTTTTGCAGCTAACTACAAATAATCTTTGGATTGTTTGTGGAATCAGCAGCATTTTGAATCTTTAATTGTGAAACATTAAATAAATAACAATGGGTAGAGCCAAATTACCTCGTAAGAGTACAAGCATCGACATGACAGCCATGTGCGATGTGGCCTTTCTGTTGTTGTCTTTCTTTATCCTTACAACCAAATTCAAACCTTCAGAAGCTATTGCGGTAGTCACGCCTAAATCTGTGGCAGCCAAAGTAGCACCTACCAAGGATATTGTAGAGATAATTATTGACAAGGACGGTAAAGTGTTTCTTACGTTGGATGATGAGAATATTAAAGAAATTATGGTGAATACACTGAATAATACCAAAAGCCTCGGTCTGAACCCAACTGCTTTTAAGAAAGCACAGTTCTTCGGGGCACCTTTCAGTGGACTTGCCTCTTTTCTAGCGCTTCCTGAAGAACAGCGCAAAGGCAATTTATTACCGGGTATTCCAGTAAAAGACTCAAGTAATAATGAGTTGACTGTATGGATGACACTGGTAAGAGATGCCTATCAGGGTAAAAAACCAAATATCCTTCTGAAAGGGGATAACCTGGCAAAATACCCTGCCTTTAAAAGTGTTGTAGATGCTTTTAAGAAGAATGATTTTCTGAAATTTCAAATGGTAACCAATCCGGTAAGTATTCCGGTGGGAACTGATTTATGGAAGAAAACACAGGCTGGAGAAAAGCGCGACGAGTAAGTAAATTAATTATCAACGAAAACTAAATTCTACCGACATGGCAGAAATGGATACCTCGAGTGGCGGTGGCCATAAAAAAGGCCCCGGGGTCAAAAAAGGGAAGAAATTATCGACCCGGGTTGATCTGACGCCCATGGTGGATCTGGGCTTCCTGCTCATTACGTTTTTTATCTTTACCACAACGATGAGTCAGGCTACTGCAATGAAGCTGATCTTACCGAAGGATGCTGATAAACCGGAAGACCAGAATAAAGCAAAACAGTCTGGTGTAATTACCATCCTGCTGGGAAAAGACAATAACGTGTTTTATTATGAAGGAGAACTGGATAACAGTGCCTCTAACTTTAAAACGTCAAATTTTAAAGATATCCGCGATGTGCTGATCAAAAAGAAGAACAGCGTGGCTGAACTGAAGGATTTTGTGGTTATCCTGAAACCTTCAGAAGAATGTACCTACAGGAATGTGGTTGATATCTTAGATGAGATGACGATTAATGTGTGTACACGATATGCGTTGGTTGATATCACGCCAATCGAAACACAATTGGTGAAGAAGACAGAGGAAATTGCTGCTACCTCGCCTGGTCAATAAAGCATTAATTACAAAAGACATTTACAATGGACATAAACAAAATTTTATCCGCAGACATTCTGGATATTCTTTTCGACGGGAGGAATAAGCAGTATGGCGCCTACGATCTGCGTAAAACATATAGCAAGCGTATCACCTTTGCATTGGTGGGTACAATGGTAATATGCCTTTTACTGGTAGTGGGTTCTATTATTGCCAATTCAACCAAAAAATCAAAAGCCGAGATTTTTATTGCGGAAGTTAACCTGGAGAATGTTAAGGAAGAAAAAAAACCTGAACCACCTCCACCACCTCCACCACCAAAACAAGAACCACCCAAAGTGGAAATGGCCAAATTCACTCCTCCAAAAATCGTGAAGGATGAAGAAGTAAAACCCGATGAGGAAATCAAAGAAGTTGAAAAACTCGAAGATACCAAGATCGGTACCATTAACCAGGAAGGTGCTAAAGATGATGGTATCGTAGCGCCACCTGTAGAAAAAGGAAGCGGCGTAGTAGAAGCCCCAAAGCAGGAAGAAGATTACGATAAAGTATTTACTGTTGTACAAATTGCAGCAGAGTTTCCTGGTGGTTTACCTGCCTGGACTAAATATCTCGAGCGTAACCTGAACAGGGATCTGCCTGTTGAAAATGGTGCACCTCCGGGAAAATACACAGTGGTAGTTTCTTTTATTGTAAGTAAAACAGGTGATATCAGCGATGTAACTGCTGAGAACGATCCTGGTTATGGAACAAAAGCAGAAGCCATCCGTGTAATCACCAAAGGACCTAAATGGAAACCTGCGGTACAGAACGGAAGAAATGTGATCTATCGTCACAAACAAAGTATCACTTTCCAGGTTTCAGATGAATAATTTCTTTGGTAAATCATACGATTCAAAATCCCTGCATGTATTGCGGGGATTTTTTTGTTAGTAAGCTTTTGGCTATTAGCTTTTGGCTGTTGGGTAGTTTTGTAATAAAAGAAATTGAATGGAGGCATGCAAGCTATTGGCTATTGGCATTTAGCTTTTGTCTAGTTTGGTAATAAACGAAATTGACTTGTATTATTTTACTAAAAGCCAACAGCCAATACCCAACAGCCAACAGCCAATAGCCAACAGCCAACAGCCAACCGCCAACAGCCAATAGCCAATACCCAATAGCCAACAGCCAACCGCCAAACCGTTTTTGTGGATTTTCCTCCTTCTCTGAATCATAGTAAAAAATCAAATACTATGGAACAGAACAAAATTCTCTCCGCGGATCTACTGGATCTTTTATTTGAAGGCAGAAATAAAAATTATGGTGCGTATGAATTACGCCGTTCTTACCAACAGCGCGTTAATATGGCTTTGGGTGGAACATTATTTATTTGCCTGCTTTTTATTGTGGGTTCATTGCTGGCCAATGCTGGTAAAAAAATGATGAAGACAGATATTGTTACAACAGTTGAATTGGAAAACTTTAAAAAGGAAGAACAAAAATTACCACCACCACCGGTTACCAAACCCGAACCTAAGCCTATAGAAATGGCCAGGGTTACACCACCCAAGATTGTTGCTGATGACCAGGTAAAGGAGGAAGATGAAGTTAAAGATCTAACAACCCTGGATAATGTTAAAATTGGCTCTATCGATACGAAAGGTGAAAAGGATGATGTGGTAGCACCACCTGTTGAAGCTAAAAGTGTTGGTGCCGAATCTCCAATTCCAGATGAGGATGTAAATAAAATTTTTAATATCGTTCAGATACCTGCTGATTTTGTAGGTGGGCAGGAAGCCTGGAAAAAATTTCTCGAAAGAAATCTCAATAGTGATGTGCCTAATGAAAATGGAGCACCCCCTGCATCCTATACAGTAGTAGTTTCATTTGTAGTTGATCGTACCGGTTTACTAAGCGATATTAAGGCGGAAAACGATCCTGGGTATGGTACTAAGGCAGAGGCAATTCGTGTTCTGCAAAAAAGCCCCCGCTGGAAACCGGCTATCCAAAATGGAAGAGAAGTGATTTACCGTCATAGACAGAGCATTACATTTCGTGTAAGCGAGCAGTAAGATAAAAAGTTGTAAGTAGTAGGTACTAATTAGTAAGTAAGGATGGTGATAGTGAAGCAAGTGCCAATTTTTTAATGAATTTGCCATACAACTATGTCTCTATGCGTAAAAACTTACTACTTACAACCTACTACTTATAACTTAACGCTATTTTTGTTGGGAAACAATTCAATATGTCGGTACAACTGAGTGGATGGGATGATACGATCGTGGCATTGGCTACCCCGCAGGGTATTGGGGCGATTGGGGTGATACGGGTAAGCGGGAAAAATACTTTTGAGATAATGAACGAATTGTTTCCCTCGAAAGATCTCAACAAGCAAGCTTCACATAGTTTGCAGGTAGGCTTTCTTAAAAAGGGAAACGAGATATTGGATGAAGTGGTACTTGCTTTGTATAAATCGCCAAAATCATATACCGGAGAGGATGTGATCGAGATTAGTTGTCATGGCTCGCCCTTTATTCAGGAAAATATTATCAGGGCCATTACCCAAAAAGGGGTACGGATGGCTAAGCCGGGCGAGTTTACACAAAGAGCTTTCCTGAATGGCAAACTCGATCTAACCCAGGCCGAAGCTGTAGCCGATTTGATTGCCAGTAATACAGAAGCCAGCAGAAGAACGGCATTACATAGTATGCGAGGTGGTTTCTCCAATGATCTGCATCAACTGCGCGATCAACTTATACGTTTTTCTGCTTTGATTGAATTGGAATTGGATTTTTCTCAGGAAGATGTGGCTTTTGCGGATCGCACCGCCTTATATCAACTGGTTAATCAACTTAGCCAATCTACACAACAGCTGCTAAACTCTTTTCAATTAGGTAATGTAATCAAGAATGGAGTACAGGTAGCCATAATAGGCAAGCCCAATGCAGGTAAATCTACTCTGCTGAATGCCCTACTGAATGAGAATCGTGCGATTGTTAGTGAAATGGCAGGAACCACGCGTGACACCATTGAAGAAGTATTGAATATAAATGGTGTTTTATTTCGATTGATTGATACCGCCGGTATTCGCAAGCATACTGTTGACCAGATTGAAAGCAAAGGGGTAGAAAGAAGCTATGAGAAAATGCGTAGCGCCAATTTGGTTATTTACCTGTTTGATGTAAATGAGATTGATGAGATTGAATTGCGAACAATAATAGCTGAACTGGAGAAAGAACAGATCCAATACCTTTTGGTAGGAAATAAAACGGACGGACAAACTGAGTCTGTAAAACAGAAATTCATTTCCTTTCGGGATCTCGTATTCATTTCTGCTAAAGAAAACCTCGGGATTGATGAACTAAAAAAATCGCTGGTAACCAAAACCATATTCGGCGATCTGCAGGCAGAATCTACCATTGTTACCAATGCCCGCCATTACGATGCTTTACAAAAGCTTGCAGAATCTTTACAGGATGTAAAAAAGGGGTTAGACGAAAATATCCCGAGCGATCTGCTGGCACTCGATATCAGACAATGTTTGCATTATTTGGGAAGTATCACGGGTCAGATTACAAATGAGGATCAGTTAGATTTTATTTTTTCCAAATTCTGTATTGGAAAGTAACCCCTACAAAACAACCTTCCAACAAACTTATAACAAATGCCCTAAAAGCCCTTTAAACAGGGCTTTTATAATGCTTTTTACTACCCGTTTGTTTTGTGATGTTATTTGCTTATTTCGCAAATATTTGTACCTTACTTGTACTTTTATGCTCAAAATGAGGGGATAAGGTACAAATTTGTACCTCGAACCCCTAAAATTGCACTTAAATGCACTTAAGTTGGGAGAGTATCCCCGGAAAATGAAAAGAAGGGCAAGAAACAGAAACAGCATGGGTGTTAGAAAACGGACAGGAGGCCCCACGCCTTGTGACAGTTTATCCAGCTTAGGTCTTCCGTTTATGACAACTACAAAGTTTATTTTTGGTGACCATTCTGCCACTAATTTCTCTATAAAGCACTAGAATCAGGCTAAGTCACTTTCTGTATTGCCACGCGATTTTATAAGCAATACTGATTATACGAATTGATAATCAAGGAGGAACATTACCGGCCACATAATCATTTTCTATAAAAAGTGAAGTCATTTCCCTGGATAAAACTTGTGTGAAGATATAAATTAGTATAAAAAACGATGCGCATAAATGAAAAACATGCGTATATTTGAATTATGAAAGCGAGATTAAACCTTACAATTGAGGATAGTTTACTAGAAGGCGTAAAGAACTATGCAGAAAAGCAGCATCGTAGTGTATCTGATCTGGTAGAAAGCTATTTCGAAACACTTACAAAACCATCAAAACGTAAAAATATCCTAAACCTGGTTGAGAAACTGGACAAACCGGGTATTCCCGCTGAGGCTGATCTAAAGGATTTGTACTATAAAGAAAACGCAAAGAAGTATGGCTTCTAAAGTATTTCTTGACGCCAATATATTGCTGGATTTTACCCTCAAGCGGGATGAGTATGAACAATCAAAGCAGATTATTGAATTGGTTATAAACGGAACAATTCAGGCTTTCATCACCCCTTCCATTATACATATTGTGGGTTACTGGCTAACCAAGGCATACGGTAATGCAAAGGCAAAAGAGATGCTGTTAACGTTAATGGCAGATGTGACCGTTATTGATCTGCCACATGAAATTGTTCTGAATGCCCTTCATTCAAAAATAACTGATATAGAAGATGCTTTGCAATACTATACAGCTATACATCATAAACTGGATTATTTTGTTTCGCGGGATAAACAATTGCAAAAGCAAAGTATTCCGATATTACCTGTTTACACACCACAGGAATTGTTAGCCGAACTCTCCGAATAAGAAAAGTAATATCATGCTATGGCACAAATAATAAACTAAGTGTTTAGTCGAAACCTGTTACTATTCCGTTACTAATATCTCGCAGACTCACTAAAATCAACCCATTTCACTTTCTGTATCGCCACGGGATTTTATAAGCAATTGTGATAATGTGAATTGATAGTCAGCGGGATCAGTTATTGGAACAATAACCGTTTTTGACAAAAATGGGCTTCACTTTCTTGGATAAAACTTGACAGTTGTATTAATCCGTAATAGCCCATGATGAAGATAAACTGGCAAAAAACTGGTTTTGTGGTACTGAAAAATCGTAAATTTATACCATGACACTTATCATTAATCCCCGGAATAAACAACAGGAAAAAGTAGTAAGGGCATTTTTGAGCAGCCTTAATATCGGTTTTCACTCGGAAGCTGAAGAGGATGCCGCATTGGCGAATGCCATGCAAAAAGGACGGAAAACTGCATTACTCAACAAAACGGAGAAAGCGGATTTCTTAAAGCGTTTAAAACACGCTAAGTGAATATAGAGATTCGTAAATCCTTTGAGAAGGATGTCTTGAAGCTCCCTGCTTCTGCCCAGGTGCAACTCGCCAAAGCAATTGACAGTTTATCGAAAGTGGAGAAGCTGTCTGAATTGACTTCCTGTAAAAAATTGGCTGGTTTTAAAAATGCGTATCGGATAAGGATGGGCGAATACCGGATCGGATTCGTTTTTGAAAATGGATCTATAGAACTGATACGTGTTTTAGGAAGAAAAGAAATCTACAAGTACTTTCCATAAGGCCGGCGGGCTGCTGATTTTGCTGGTCAGATCTGTTACCATTCCGTTACTATTATCCCGCAAACCCACTAAAATCAACCCATTTCACTTTCTGTATCGGAAAATAGGAGATTCATTAGATTATTAGATCATATTCAGGCGCAAAGTTTGGTTTGCATTAAAATATATAGTATTAATTATTATATTTAATGAATTAGGTTAAATATAGGATAACCCAAAAAACGAATCAGCAAATGGAAGTACATCACCACCCACATATTGAAAAGAAAAGTTTTAAAGAATACCTGCTCGAAGGATTGATGATCTTTCTTGCAGTAAGTATGGGATTTATTGCCGAAAATATTAGGGAAAATATTGGGGATAGGGCTCGAGAAAAAGAATATATAGAAAATATCAAAAAAGACCTGGTAAGGGATACGGCTAATTTAAATGTTTGGATAGCAGCTTTATATACGAGAGTAGAATCGTTCGATTCCTTAATTACTATTCTTGCGCAACCCGGACCAACGGATAAAGGACAAGACCTTTACTATTTGGCAAGGGTAGCAACCCGTAGTGGACGTTTTGAAACAGTTCAAAATTCTTTTACTGAAATGAAGAACTCAGGTAACACCCGGTTAATTAAGAACCGAAAAGTGTTAAATGATTTGTTAGACTATGAGAAAAATGTTTATAAATATGAACAGTTGGGATTATTAGAAGCAAAAGAAAATGAAATGGTTTATCCACTAATTGGTTTGTTATTTGATGCGTCTGTATTTGATAAAATGTTTATTCGGTCCAATATGATCCGGAATCAAATGAGTGAAAATGACTATGCAACAGGTTCCCGATTTTATATCAAACGTCCGGAAGGAAATCCTCAATTGCGAAGCAGGAATCCAGATCAGATCAATCAACTGATCTAATTCATTCACCAAAGGAAAGCTACTTTTTTTGGACAAACAACTATCCTTTTTAACCAAAAGAAAATGGCTAGTGATCTGATTGCATTCCTTAATAAAGAGTATCACTTGCAGAAGGAATGATCTGAATAGATACAATTCAATATGTTTCTATAACCACTAAAATCCGTGGAAATCATTTTCTGAATCCGAAAATAATTTGAGAATGGAAATATTGCATCACTTCAATTTAAAAATACTCTCTCTATCAACGAGTTACAGTTATTTGATTTAAAATATTGCAAATATCCTAAAGGGCATCTATCTTTAAAAGGAAGTTTATTCGTATTGGAATTATTGATGAGTCATAAAATTTACATCACCTGGTAAACTTAGAAACATGGATTCTCGTAAAGCTGGTTATTTGGTAGTTATGTTTATGTTATTGTCAATGATAACACTGAAAGCGCAATCAGACTATGCTGCAGAGATTAAGCAGTACGCCATTCAACTCAATAACACATTCGACAAACTACAAAAACGCGCCAGTAACCTGGACTTTACTGATACTTCCCGATTAAAATGGAATAATCTACCGGTGGGGCTTAGAGCAAGAGTAGGAACCAGTATTGGTAATATGCGAGATGAACAGAGAATGCTGGTGCATAGAATTTTATCCGCTTCTCTCAGTTCGCAGGGATATCTAAAGGCAACCGGTATTATGCATTTAGATGAATTGATCAATCGGTTTTATGACAGCCTCTATTATAAGAAAGGGATCGATGATACCACCTATACTTTTGTAAAAAACCTGCTTTGGTCGCCAAAGAATTATTTTTTCGCTTTTTTCGGAGCACCTACCGATAATCAATGGGGCTTTAAACTGGAGGGTCACCACCTGTCTGTCAATTTTACTTTTGTAGGCGATAAAATTTCTGTAACTCCCTTTTTTATTGGAACCGACCCGGCTGAATACCTGAGCTCTGAATATGCCGGTTGGCGGGTACTGGGTCAGGAAGAAGACCTGGGTTTGAAACTGATCAATTCATTAACAGTCAACCAAAAGAAAAAAGCTATTATGAGCGAGGAGGTGCCTGCTGATATTATTACCGGAGCAGAAAGCGGAAAACGATTGGTTAATAATTGGGGAATCAAAGGAGATGAATTGGATAAAAAGCAGAAAGCAATCATGCAATATATTATCAGAGAATTTGTATTTAACCTGGAATATGATAAAGCGGTCATAGAATATGATAAAATCCTAAAAGCCGGCATTGACAATATTTATTTTGGTTGGATTGGCGGACAGGAAGAAAAACAGGCACACTATTTTATTCTGAATGGCCCAAGTTTTTTAATTGAATTTGATAATAATGGCGGCCCCAGAAAAAGTGCCAATCATATTCATGCCATTTGGCGGGAAAAAGGAAATGAATATGGGGAAGATGTTCTGAAGAAGCATTATCAAACAGAAAAACACCAGGGGTAAATCCTTCCCAATGGCATCTAAGATGCTTGGATGATTAGAGAAACTCGGAAGGAAAAATGAATCAAAATAATTACCAGCATAATAGCATTTTACAATTTTGAAGTCCATCATTTTTTTGTGAAATGAACTACGCTTCCACCGCCACCCGCCATCGATAATACCAGGTTATCTTTTTTGCTAAGCAATTTTGACTGCTGTTGCAGATGATTCGGATTTTGAATTACATCGTCAGCATCGCTATATATTTCGGCTATATATTCCCCTTCTCCTAAAAAAGATAAAGAAACACTAATCTCTCTTTCAGCATGATTGGTAATACTTCCCAAATACCAATCCGTATCTTTTCTACGTGCGATACAGATATACTCACCTGGTTTCGCCAAAGGCACTTTTGTTTCATCCCAACTGGTAGGCATTTTTGTAAGGAGTGTAAAACCAGGCTCTCCTTCATAAGCAGCCGGATAATCACAAACCATTTGCAAATAATTTTCCAAAACAATATACATAGCCAACATATGGCAACGGGTGCCTAAAACCAAAGGCCTTGTATACTGTGTTTTAAATTGCGAAACCGGAACAGCTCGAAACCCGCCTAAATGATAATCCGTTGAACCCGCAAGCATACGGGTAAATGGGATATCAATATCATGATCCGGTGAAATTCCCGCAGGGTTCCATTTGTCTGCCTCATAATTCAGTGTTCCCTCTCTTGTAAACTCATTCGGATACGTTCTGTTAATGCCAGTAGGTTTATACGCTCCGTGAAATTGAATATGCAGATGGTGTTGTGCTGCTTTTTGTAGAATTTCTGTTTGTATGTTTACCATTTCCTGATCATCTCTATCCATAAAATCCACCATCATCCCTTTAATACCCCATTTTTCAAAAAGGGTAAATGCACTATCCAGTTTGGGATATAAAGCCGCCCAATGCACCCATACCCGTATACCAACACCCAGTTTGGCTGCATAATCACATACCTCTTGCATATCCAAACCGGGAACAGGCGTGGTTACATCTGAATGTTTACCCGGCATAAAACTAATCCCATCATCCATATACCATTGGTGCAAACCATATTCTACAACTGAATGATATTCGATTCCATTTCTTGCACAGAAATCGATATAGTATTTGGCAGTAACAAAATTATTACCCGGGGCATTCAGGGTATCGGGAACCACATTTCCATTCCACCAGGGGAACGTGGTTTTACCTGGTTTTAGCCAACTGATATCGGAAATTTTACAAGGTTCATTTAAACTGGTAATCATATTAGACTCAATCAGATCACCCATCCTGTCGCTGATCAACAGTACACGCCAGGGACTTTGGTGTGGTAAAATTGCTTTTACTTTCAGATCCTTTCCCGGCAATGGAGAAAGCCTGGATTGTAACAAGCCATTTTGTGCAGACAAATACATACCCGCATAATCCAATAATGCTGCCTCCGTAATACCCATATATACATTCCCCGGAAACTCAACCAGGGTTGGCATATCCAGTAAACTGTCTTTCGGTAATTTACTCAAAGGCAAATGCGTATACAATCCTTCATGCGATGAAGTATAGTTAGGTAATAATAAAGTATGCACCAGTGGATCGCCGCTTAATTTGAAACAACTGTTTTCATCCAGCAGCACCAATTCCTCCCAATTGGGTTGTTTGGGAAATGAATAGCGAAAAGCAAGACCATCATTAAAAATCTTTATCTCCAGGTTAATTTTCCGAAAGGGAGCAACCATTTCTTCCAGCGGTATGGTCAATTCCTTATAATGGGTAGTTACTTTTTTTGTTTTCCCTAATACCAACTCATAAGTTTCAACCGTATCCCGATAAACAGGCTTATTGGCTCGAATATTTTTTTCAAATCTCCCATTGGTAAATACCAAGCTTAAAGAAGAATAATCAATCAGATCCCTTCCTTTATATGCCACCCGATAGCCGGGAGCTGTATTCACCATACTAAATGAAAAAACAATATTTCCATCCGGAGAACTAACGCGGATATCCTTCTCAGCAAAAGCCAAAAAAGGAACCAGTAATACGATTAAACCTACCTGCTTATAAATGGGTCTTACCATGGCAATTATCTTAACATTGAAATTACTCTTAATTCCCATATTAAGCCCTTCAACACTATAACAATTCTTAGTTTTGAACTATCTTCACTAGCAACCTTTAGTTGATAACCAATACCCCGTAACTCTTTCGTTATGTCTTCACGCCGCCATTTCCTCCAAAAAATAACCGGTTCTGTAATCGCCATTTCGGTATTACCTAGAACGGGAATGACCAATGGACCTCATTTACTGGATTTACCCTATGAGGGGCCGGTTCTGCGAGTAGCTATTATGGGACTGGGTGGTTATGGAAACCGGGTAGCTGAAGCCATGAAAGCTTGTAAAAAAGCAAAACTGGTAGGTGTGATTAGTGGCACGCCCTCAAAAATTCTTGACTGGCGTTCCAAGTATAATATTCCCGTTAAGAATTGTTATAACTATGAAAATTTTGATGAGATAAAAGACAATAAGGATATTGATGCTGTATACGTGATTACGCCCAATGCCTTGCACCATGATCAGGTAATTCGTTTAGCGAAAGCAGGTAAACATGTGATTTGCGAAAAACCCATGGCGATTAATGCTGCAGAAGCAAGAGAAATGATAGATGCCTGTGAAAAAGCCAATGTAAAATTATTGGTAGGATATCGGATGCATTTTGAACCCAATACTTTGGAAGTGATTCGTATGCGAAAAGCCGGTGATTTTGGGAAGATCCGTTTTTTTCAGGGACTATGTGGTTTTAAAATAGGTGACCCAACTCAATGGAGATTGAATAAAGTATTGTCCGGAGGAGGATCAATGATGGATATTGGTATTTATGCAATCAATGGAGCCAGGTACATGGTTGGCGAAGACCCGATCTGGATTACTGCACAGGAAACCAAAACAAACCCGGAAAAATTTAAAGAAGGAGTGGATGAGACCATACAATTTCAAATGGGTTTCCCCGGAGGTGCGGTAGCCTCTTGTTTATCAACCTATGGTGTAAATAACCTGGATCGATTTTTTCTGGATGGAGAAGATGGATTCGCAGAAATGTTGCCTTCTACCGGGTATGGACCTATCAAAGGGCATACGCATAAAGGAGAATTAAATAAGCCGATTGTAACGCATCAAACCATACAAATGGAAGAAATGGCAGCCATCATTTTGGAAAATAAGCAGCCTATTGTGCCTGCAGATGGAAAGGAGGCTTTAAAAGATCTGACCATCATCGATGCAATCTACCTGGCCGTTACTTCAGGTAAACGTGTAGAGCTCAATCTCAATTCCTGAAATAGACAGTAGAAATTTTTATTGGCTATCGGAGGAATGATAAATAAAGCAATACTTTTAGGTAGCTAATCAAATTGTCATGAAAAATTTTAGTTGGATATGCTTTGTGTCCTTATGCTATGTTTTTAACCCCGCACAAAGTCTTAAAGCACAGTCGCCTTATGATGAAATGCATCGCCCGCAGGTTCATTTTTCGCCTAAGGAAAATTGGATGAACGACCCGAATGGAATGGTGTACCTGAACGGGGTGTATCATTTATTCTTTCAGTATTACCCGGGGGCTACGGTTTGGGGACCTATGCATTGGGGCCATGCAGTCAGTAAGGATCTTGTGCATTGGCAAGAATTACCCATTGCTTTATATCCGGATTCCTTAGGCTATATTTTTTCAGGAAGTATTGTAGCAGACCTGCAGAATACATCCGGCTTCGGAAAAAATGGAAAGACTCCCCTGGTGGCTATTTTCACACAACATGATCCCATCGGAGAAAAGAAAGGAACCATTGATTTTCAAAACCAGGGGATCGCCTATAGTTTGGATGAGGGTAAAACCTGGACAAAATATACAAAGAACCCGGTTGTAAAAAACCCCGGCATCCGTGATTTTCGTGATCCTAAAGTGAGTTGGTATGAACCAGGTAAGAAATGGATTATGACATTGGCAACAAAAGACAGGGTAACTTTCTATTCATCACATAATCTGACTGAATGGAAAAAAGAGTCAACATTTGGAGAAAAACTGGGATCGCATGGTGGTGTTTGGGAATGTCCGGATCTTTTTCCCTTGAATTACCAGGATCAGCAACTTTGGGTTTTATTGTCTAGCATTAATCCCGGAGGCCCCAACAAAGGTTCGGCTACGCAATATTTTATAGGAAAATTCAATGGTAATGAGTTTACGCCAATACAAGATTATACAGAGCCTCAATGGATAGATTATGGTGCCGATGATTATGCTGGAGTAACCTGGTCGAATACCGGTAGCAGGAAAATTTTTCTGGGTTGGATGAGTAACTGGAATTATGCAACAATAGTTCCGACCGAGAAATGGAGAAGTGCTATGACGATACCCAGAGAGCTGACTATTAAAAAACCGGGCAATCGCTTTTTACTTGCCTCTGAACCAGTAAAAGAGTTCGCATCCATCTTTGAAAAACCAATAGTTTTTGCGGATAAAATCCTGGATAATTTTGATTTGTCTAAAGAGGCAGGCAAAATAAATGGTCCGGCTGTATTGCATATTCATTCTGCACAAATCAAGAATTTTTCTGTTAGCTTATCTAACATGAAAGGGGAAGAATTGATTCTGGGCTATGATGCGCCAACCAACTCCTTTTATATTGACAGAACCAAATCTGGGAAAACTGAGTTTGAAAAGAGTTTCCCGGCAAGACATACTGCTCCGAGGTTTGCTACCACAAAAGAAACCGATTTTGTTTTGGTGATTGATAATGCTTCTGTTGAAATGTTTGCAGACAATGGGCTAACGGTTATGACTGATATCTTTTTCCCCGAAGAAGATTATTCCATATTGAGAATACAGTCCCCCGCCCATTTTACAGCCAGCAAAATTAGTTTCAACAGGCTAAAGCCGATATGGGATAACAGGTAAACCCAAAATATCCAATATCCGTCAGGGATGATCATCAAAATTAAAGACATAGAATACCTTTTGCATTCTCTGGTTTGTAGAATTGAAAATGATATTAGTTATGAATAAATGGGTCTTGTGCTTTACTTTTTTTATTTTTTTTCAAAAAAATGCGGTCTCGTCAGTTCAGACAGATACTATCCGGATTACGAATATTGAGTCGCTTTGGAGTATGGCGATCGAAAATAACCCTACACAAAAAGTGTATCAATTAAAAAAATTGCAGGCTGGCTATGACAATACTGCATCAGATGGTTTCCGATACCCGCAGGCAGGGTTTTCCTATAATGGTCAGGATAACCTGAAATTATCTACCACCCCCATACCGGGGGCATTGGTGGGACAACCCGGGAAAACAATTTTTCTCCAATTTGGAAAACAGTATACCCACAATTCAGGTCTCACAGTTTCTTATAACCTGTTCGACTGGCAGTTGGTATTGCAATCAAGGATAGCTAAGGAAAATATCTCATTGATTGGGCTCCAACAAAATGCTTTTATTCAAACTCTAAAAACACAGTTAGGCCAATCTTATTTTGCATTATTAATTGCTGATGCCTCCTTACAAGTCTCAAAAAAAGACTTGATTCTGGCCGATAGTGTTATGCAAATAACGAACCAGCGATTTCAACAAGGTGTAACAGATGCTTCTGCGGTTAACCAGGCAGCCATTAATTATAATAATGTAAAACAAAACACTTATCAAAGTACAGAACTGTATAAACAGGCTTTGGCCAATATCAAAATACTAACCGGTTACCCGGTTGAAACAGGATTTTCTTTTAAAGAATCCATTAGTCTCGATTCTCTTACAGAAATGAAATATACACAGATTGGTCAGGATAAAAATCTGTTGGTATATCCGTATAATATAAAATTAGCAGGATTACAGAAAGATCTTCAGCAAGCAGCTTATTACCCGAAAGTGGGACTTACAGGATATCTTGGATACCAGCAATTCAGGGATGATTTTGGTATGAGTTTTGGCAATGGGGCCTGGAAAGACTACCAATATGTAGGTGTCAACCTCAGTTGGAATTTATTTACCGGTTTTACCAATAGTAATAAACTCAAAAGTGTAATCATAACCGACAAAATTGCCCGGAAGCAATATGAATCCGCGTTAACTGAAAATAAAATCAATGATGCCGCATTATTGGATTCTTATACTGATTATTGGAATATCACCAATACGGCAAAAAAGACCTATTTTCTTTATGGACGAAATGCTGAACTTTCATTACAGAAATACAAGGAAGGCCTGATTAGTATGGATACTTATTTAAAAACTTTCGAAGACTATTTGCATGCTGAAAATGCGTATCTCAATAATTTATCAACGTTATTGTCCGTACAGGCAACTATATTGGCCAGAAACTAAATTAATAACTGAAAGATGAGAAAAACTGTTTTGTTTTTATGGGTAATTTCTTTTTGGATAATCGCCTGTAAACAGAAGCCTACCACCAAACCCATCCAACGGGATATTGTGGATGCTGTTTTTGCGAGTGGTAAAGCAGTATCTACCAATCAATATAATATCACGGCTTATGCCGAAGGATACCTGGATGCATCCTGGGTTTCGGAAGGCGAAAAAGTAAAAAAATCACAACCACTTTTTAAGTTGGTGAATGATATTCAGCAAACCCAGGTGAATAATGCATTGGTAAATTATCGTTTTGCACAAACCAATCTCGCAGAAAATTCGCCTCAGTTATTGCAACTACAGGAACAGATCAATCAGGCTGTGCGTAAGAAGCAAACCGATTCAATTAACCTGAACCGATACCAAAACCTGATAAAAACCAATGCCGTGGCCAGGTCTGATTATGATAAAGTTTCGCTGGATTATCAATCTGATTTGTCTAGTATCAATGTATTACAAAAAGCTATGGCCGATCTGCGACACAATCTGTCTTTAAACGAAGCCAATACCAAAGCACAATACCAGATTCAATCGCAAAACAATCGATTTTATACATTGGTAAGTGAAGCAGATGGAATGATCCTGAATATTTACAAAAAAAATGGTGACCTCGTAAAAAAAGGGGAAACGGTTGCCAATATGCGCTGCGGAAAAATCGTAGCCAGGTTATTTGTTTCTGAAGATGATATCAACAGGGTACAAATGAATCAGTCTGTGCTTATTTCCTTAAATACAGATAAGGACAGGGTTTATAAGGCCACCGTCTCCAAGATTTACCCAGCATTTGATGAAGCCAGCCAGTCATTTTTGGTAGAAGCCAATTTTGTAGATATGCCCGAAGCACTAAAAGACGGAACCCAGTTACAGGCCAATTTTATTATTGGCGAGAAAAAAAATGTTTGGGTTATCCCAACCATTTATCTCACAGAAGGAGATTCTGTTTTACTGGCAAATTCGCATAAAAAAATGGGTGTAAAAACGGGTATCAAAACATTAGAATGGGTGGAGATACTAAGTGGCATTACCGGAGAGGATGTTTTAGACTTACCCAAAGAAAAATAAACATGCTGCGTTCAATTAATAACCGGATATCTCAGGTTCATCTCACTTCAAATGTGAAGCAAACCATTGTTGCCATGCTGGGTGTAACATTTGGTATTAGCATGTATGTATTTATGACCGGGTTTATGACGGGTGTGAATAATGCACAGACCGATTTGGCATTTAGTTCATTGGCACATATCAGAATCTATAATGATGGTCCTGCCGACAATACGAACATTGCAAAAAAAATATATCCCAACGATATTATTAATCTTCGAAATGCCAAAATAATCAAGTATACAGAAGGAATCAAAAATGCGGCTTCCATTACTTCTGTTTTACATAATCAACCGGATATTACGGATATTACCACCCAGGTAAATATAAATGTGTTTTTTAAGAATGCAGGTAATAAAGTAAATGGAGTAATCTGCGGAGTAGATGTGTTTAATGAAAACAAAGTGTTCAATATTTCCCATTACATGGTGCAGGGAAACTGGAATGAATTAAAATACAGGGCTGATGGCATTTTTGTAGGAATTGCGCTTGCCAAAAACCTGAGCCTGAAAGTAAACGATAATTTGAACGTGCTTACTTCTGATGGAGTTACCAGAAATTATAAAGTAATTGGTATTTTTCAAACCAATGTAACCGGGGTTGATAAAACCAAAGCCTATATCACTGAAAATGCGGCCAGACAATTACTGGCGGTAAACCAGGATTATGTTACTGATATTATGATCAATGTTAAGGATTATAATAAAACCCAGTCAACCGTAGATAAAGTAACCAAATTAACTCCTTATAAAGTAGAGTCATGGCAAATGGCTAACCAGCAATTAGTAGCAGGTTCCAATCTGCGCGATATTATTGCAGTTGCAGTTTCCCTTACTATTCTATTGGTGGCAGGTTTCGGTATCTATAATATCATGAACATGACCATCAATCAGAAAATAAAAGAGATCGCTATTTTGAAAGCAATGGGATTTTCCGGGAAAGATGTGACACAGATATTTCTGACAGAAGCCATTATCATTGGTTTGATAGGTGGCGTAGTAGGAATGGGATTTGGATTATTTATCTCGAAGATGGTAAATCGGGTGCCTTTTAATGTATCTGGCTTACACACATTACCAATGGCCTATTTACCAAAGGATTATGTGTTGGCCTTTTTATTTGGATTGGTCACAACTTTTATTGCCGGTTATTTGCCCGCGAGAAAAGCTTCTAAAATTGATCCTGTAACAATTATACGCGGGTAATTATGGAAAAAAATATTGTTCTCAAAGCAGAATCCATTACCAAATACTTTTATGAACCTGAAAAATTCCAGGTCTTAAAAGGATTGAGTTTTGAAGTCAGGAAAAGTGAATTTTTGGCACTCATAGGTAAATCCGGGAGTGGAAAATCAACATTGCTCTATGTATTGTCTACCATGGATACCGATTATGAAGGCAGGCTAACCATCAATAACAGAGTTGTAACCGGAGGAACACAAAATGAGTTAGCCGCTTTTAGAAATGAGCATATTGGTTTCGTATTTCAGTTTCATTATTTGTTACCGGAATTTTCAGCGTTGGAAAATGTAATGCTTCCAGCAATGAAATTAAAAAAACGGTCAAAAGCAGAAATAGAAGAGAAAGCATATCAACATCTTAGCTTGTTGGGGCTACAGGACCAGGCACTCAAGCGCGTAAATAAATTATCTGGTGGACAGCAACAAAGAGTGGCTATCGCCAGGGCCTTAATTAATGACCCAACCATTATTATGGGAGATGAGCCTACAGGAAATCTGGATACCAGGAATACACAAATCGTTTTTGATATTTTTAAAGAGCTTTCCAAAGAAAGAAATCAAACCATTATTGCGGTAACACATGATGATGATTTTGCCAGTCAATGCGATAGGATTATTGAGTTGAGTGATGGCAGTATTATCTAATGGATAATGAATATTTCAGGACTTTATTACCCTTCCCTTGAAGCGATGTTTTTTAGAGAATTCAATTTTAGATCTCTCTTTAAAATCATTACTGATGATACTGATATTCCCATCTACTTCTAACATGGCTAGATCAACATGTTGAATGTCTTTTACGCCATGTTCTCTGGAAGCTGCTTCCAGTTCTTCTAAACTGATCTCTGCTTTCTCACAATTCAGCATTTGAATCTCACCTTTATAAATCAGTAATATTGATTCGCCCTGAACGAGCTTGTTTAATTTGTTGTTTTTATATAAAATCCGTTTAAGGGTATAATTGGCAGCAAATAAGGCGCCAGCAGCTACCAGACCGCCCGTTAAAGAAGTATCCGGACCAACCATTGCATTCTGTACGGCATTACTGATCAATAAAATAAAAACCAGGTCTGTAACAGACAACTGGGCCAATTCTTTTTTGCCAAAGATGCGAATAGCTACGATAATAAAAATATAGACAGCCAGAGCGCGGAAAACGATTTCTCCATAAGGGTTATGTAGAAATGACAAATCAATACTTAATAAGCAGGTTTTCATTTTCAATTCTTTTCAGAACATGTAAAATAGTCAATTTGTAATATTTACCTGCTAAATTATGAAAGACTTGACTTGGCTGGTAAAAGCCAGCGATAAAACAAGGCGAATAAAATGGGTTAGAATTTTATATTGAAACCCAATTCAGCATAGAATACATTGCTCAATTTTTCTTGTAAAAAAATGGAGCCATTGGGTTTTGTAAGTGAAATGGGGTTTACCGGAATTGCAAAACTGGGTGTAAAAGAGAAGCCCCATTTTTTTGTATCATAAGACAATGGTAAAGAAAACTCATAATCCAGCACAACGAAGGCAGTTGAACCGGTTATTTTAGTTGCAGAGCCCCCGTTCTTCTTCGCTTTTTTTTGGGCTTCGTAATATTTTTGCGTTCCGAAATTGCTTTTAAAAGAAGGTTCAATAGTCCAGATACTACTGTCTGAGCCAAACCGAAATGGATGGGAAACGGTATAGTTTACAATTATATCAGATTGTTGTGAAAATGCAAGGTCAATGCCCCCGCCGAAACTGAGAAAGCCTGCATCATAGGATAAGGAACTGCCCAACATGCCTTTGATTTGGGAAGTAACAGCCGTGCTGTTTTTGTTATAATAATATTTACTTGCATATAGCTCACCTGTAAAATTTTTCCCTATAGCAAAATCATATCCACCTTCCACTGTAACAAGGTCAATTCTTCCGGTCGAATTTGCCAGATAAGAAAGTGAAGATGTTATATAGAGACCCGAATTATCATAATACCCCAGCTGTGCAGTTACATAAGGCACTACAATCGAATCTTTTCTGCCATTATAAACTGAGTTTGACAAATAACTGATTTCTGCTTTAAAATAGGATGGCTCTTTTTTTGTTGAATCTGTCTTCTCAGTAGCTTTTACCTCTTTCTCTGACCGGGCAGGCTCTTTTGTTACCTGTCCAAATACACCCAATGCAGATGAAAATAAAAAAATAAATAGTAATTGCCTGCGCATATAGAATTGGTTAAATGCCAAAAGCCCCTGTGTAAAATAGGGGCTTTTAGAAACTAAATCAAATTAATGGTGAATCTGTTTCTTTGCTCTTTTGACAGGATGTTTTACACCTTCGGTTTTCAAGGTAGCAGCATCTTGCTTGATGTCCTTTTTATCAGCCTTAATATCTGCTGTTTGTTGTTTTGCAGCACTGATGTCTGCAGCTTTTGCAGCCGGGTCTGTAGCCGTTTTAGCCGCTGCTTTATCAGCTGCCCTGGCTTTTTTGTCTGCATTTACATCGCGTAAATCTTTGCGCAAGTCTTTCATACCAGCTTTTCTGGCAGAATCCTGTGCCATTGCACCCAATGTGAGGCAGGAAGCGAACAGGATGAATACGAGTTTTTTCATTTTTTCCGTTTTAGTGTACAAGATGCACAATAGACAGTAAGGCTATGAAAAAGTTTAATTTCATTAAGTATTTATTAAGGGGATAGCATGTTTAGCCGGGAAAGTTTATAAAATGCGCTTAATCATGCAAAGTCCTGTGATCTGGAATATTTTATTTTAGTAGTTGTTACCAGGCCAGTTTTCACAGAGATTTAGCTTTGTATGGCCGGCAAAATTAGCCTTATCACCGAAAAACAGAATCTTCACGATAAATTGATAGGTAGCGAAAATATTTAATAGCTTCTAAACCATATTTTTGTTACTGTTAAACAGCACAAATCAATTTATGAAATCAACTATCTATTGTTTTATTTCTTTCCTATTCATTTCCGGAACCCTTATGGCAAACCCGGTTCTTAAAAAGAAAACTGCCCGCTTATTTGTATCTCATTATGAAAATGTATTGGGCACTTCTATGGAACTCAAACTGTCTGCCTATTCTGAGAAAAATGCTTCTATTGCGGAAATGGCAGTTTTAACAGAAATCAAACGAGTATCGAAATTGCTAAGTACTTATGATCCACAAAGTGAGTTTAGTAGTTGGCTGCAAACAAAGAACACTCCTGTACCAGTTTCTCCTGAGCTTTTTGAAGTTTTATCTTTATTTGATGCATGGCGTATGAAAACAAACGGAGCATTGGATGCATCCGCTCAGGTAATTAGTAAATTATGGAAAAAGGCATCTGGGAAACAGGAGTTGCCTTCGAAAGAGGCTTTAGCATCAGCCGTTGCAGAAGTACAACAGGCACATTGGCAATTGGATAGCAAAAACAAAACAGCTACGCATCTTAGCAATACACCCCTGGTTTTAAATTCATTTGCTAAAACATATATTATTAAACGGGCAGTAGATGCGGCCATGGCTTCGGCCAACCTGAATTCGATTGTTGTAAATATTGGTGGTGATATGGTGATTGCCGGGAATGTAAATGAAACCGTTCAGATCAGCGATCCAAAAGCAGATGCGGAAAATGATGCACCCATCGATATACTACAGGTAAGCAACCGGGCAGTTGCAACCAGCGGTAATTACAGAAGAGGAGAATTGATCAATGGCCAATGGTATTCACATATTGTAGACCCCAGAACAGGCTTGCCTGCTGATGAAGTGATCAGTGCTACAGTAGTAGCTCCCAATGCAACAGATGCAGGTGCATTGGCCACCAGTTTTAATGTATTAACACCCTCCGAAAGTATTCAGCTGGCTGCCAATATACCCGGCGTGGATTATCTGCTGATTACCAAGAATGGCGAACGGATAGAAAGCAAGGGTTGGTCTGAATTAAAAGCACCTGCTACAAATAATGAAAAGCTTGCCAAAACAGCGGATGGATGGAACAATGGTTTTGAACTCGCTATTAACTTAGAAGTAAGTACTATCGCAGAACAATTCTCTCATCGTCCATTTGTAGCTATTTGGGTAGAGGATAAAGATAAAAACCCCATACGTACTGTTTCACTTTGGTATAACAAACCTAAGTGGTTGCATGATCTGCGCGAATGGTACCGTATATTTGGCCAGTCCATGATGACTGATTACACGCAGTTTAGTTCTTCTACCAGTGCTACCCGATCTCCAGGTAAATACCTGATCAAATGGGATGGCAAAGATGATAAAGGAAACTATGTTAAGCCGGGCAAATACACAGTGTATATTGAAGCTGCCCGCGAACATGGAACTTACCAGTTGATCAAGCAGGAACTGGAATGTAATGAATCACCCAAATTAATTAACCTGACAGGCAATGTCGAAATCGCATCAGCATCCCTTGAGTACAGAAAGAAAACAAACAACTGATTCCATAGCTGATAAAGCTAAACAGGCGGTAAAGTTCAAACAGGAATTGAAAAGAAAAATATCCAGGGTATCCCGTTGGTTACATATTTATGTATCCATGGTTAGCTTTGCCATTGTACTATTTTTTGCTGTAACCGGTATCACCCTCAATCATGCAGATAAGTTTGCTTCCGAGCAGAGAACACAACAGGTAAAAGGTAAATTGGATACCTCATGGGTAAATGCCAAAGACACTACTCATATCAATAAACTGGCGGTAGTTGAATACTTTCGAAACCAACATAAAATTAAAGGTGCTGTTAGCGAGTTTCGAATTGACGATTCACAATGTGGTGTTTCTTTCAAAGGACCGGGCTATGCAGCAGACGCATTTATAAACCGGCAATCAGGTGAATATGAGCTTTCTATTATCACAACCGGTTTTGTAGGACTGATCAATGATTTGCACAAAGGGCGTGATACGGGAGGTGCCTGGTTATGGGTAATAGATATCTCCGCATTATTCATGGTGATGGTGTCTATTACCGGAATTGTATTGTTACTCTTCATCAAAAAGAAACGAGTAAGCGGGATAGTAGTTGCAGTGCTAGGGTTGGCTTTATTTATCTGGCTATATTATGCTTGTATTATTTAAGTAGAGAAGTTTCTGTAATCTCCTCAGCGAAAACC
>CAIYKV010000159.1 GCA_903926855.1 uncultured Bacteroidota bacterium
AACAACGAATAAATAACTATTTTTAACAAGAATGAACAACCTCTTTAAAGAAGATATTGGATGTTAACTTAGGGTGGTCATTTTGCACCGGATTTGCCTGGTCAACATCACCGGATTTTCCACTACAACCCTATTTCCTTCGTCTCAAATTCTAGGTTCACCCACAGTTTACCCACAGTTCACCCACAGTATACCCACATTTTAGTGGGTAAATAGTGGGTTTATTGTGGTTTATCTGTAGATTTACTTCGAATTAACTAATACCCAAAAGCGAATTATTATGGCTACCATCAATAAAGAGGGCCTAACCGGACTAGTTGGTCCTGTGGTTATTTACAATATGAATGGCAAGCAATATGCGCGTACAAAACCGGCTATTTCTAAAACCCGAAAAAAGCAGCTGGCCCAGAGTAATGAGGCCATTGTTTTTGGTTTGGTTTCCGCCTATGGCTCGGCTATGTTGGGTATACTGCGTAATTACCTGAGTTTTTCATTTAGCCTGGCTACCTATAACGCTGCCCGTGGCTGGATACGCAACCAGTATGGCCCCAATATGGAAAAAACGGATTGGCCACTATCCAGCAGGTTTAATACCAACTGCCAGTTAAACCCAAAAGCAGATCTCCGCGATTTTTTAAAAACCGGGGTAACCATCAGCGATGAGGGCAAGGGGCATATCAAAATCAGCATGGAAGCCATTCAGCCCCAGCAACAGATACTGGCGCCGGCGGGTACTAAGGCGGTTAAGCTGAAATGGATCGTGCTATCTACCCCTTTTTCTCCGGATGGTAATGGAATTGTCCATTCTCTGCAGGAATATTCAATTCCTTATACGAATGCGGTTTTCGCGGCAAGGGAGACTGAGATAGTGATCAAGGGTAAGAAAGGGGATATTGTGATGGTGGTGGCGGCGATGGAATTTGAGCGGAAGCTGAGTACTCCTTTGGAAGGGTTCTTTAAAGATGTTGGTTATTTGCCGGCGGCTATCATGGCAATAGGGAAATTAAAAAAATAGACTTGTTGGCTGACGATCTCCCTCTGCGTCCATTGCGGTTCTCCGAGTTCTCTGCGTTGCTGGTTTTCAAGATGGTTGAAAAAAAGCAGCACCGCAGAGAACCGCAGGGAACGCAGGGTGTATTTTAAATGAATCTAGGCTTTACATTTGTCTTCAATCGAATCATTTGAGCTATTTAAAATTTCAGGGAAAACAATTATTTACCGGTAATGAAATGCTGGGCCCGGAGCATGTATTGATTACGGATGCTGATGGCCGGGTAGAAGGGATTGTACCACTGGCTGAAGCGGGAGAAGATATTCAGCAAACAGAGGGAGTCCTCAGTCCGGGGTTTATCAATTGCCATTGCCATCTGGAATTAAGTCATATGAAAGGCCTGATTCCGGAGCATACGGGTTTGGTAGATTTTGTTTTCAAAGTAGTGACCCAAAGACATTTCCCCGATGAAGAAATTGCAGATGCGATTGCGATTGCAGAAAAAGAAATGCTCACCAATGGCATCGTAGCCGTAGGCGATATCTGCAATAATCTCTCCTCCCTCCCCCAAAAACAAAAGAACCAACTCAACTACTACAATTTCATCGAAGTAAGCGGCTGGCTCCCCTCAGTTGCCCAACAAAGATTCGAAAAATCATTAACCTTTTATAACGCCTTCCACCAACCCCAAACCCCAAACCCCAAACTCCAAACCGCCCTCTCCCCTCATGCCCCTTATTCCGTATCCAACGAATTATGGGCGCTTCTCTCTCCTTATTTTGAAGAGAAAACGGTTACCATCCATAACCAAGAGACTGCTTTTGAGGACACACTATTTCTAAATGGCGGTGGCGATTTTAGCAGAATGTATCAGATGATGAAACTGGATACTTCTTTTTTTAACCCCACGGGAAAAAGCAGTTTACAATCTTATCTCTCCAACATGCGTTTGGCCAAACAGGTTATTCTCATTCACAATACGTTTATCAAAGAAGCCGATATCGAATTTGCGGCAAGGGTATCTGTAGAAAATAATCAACCCATTTATTATGGGTTATGTGTGAATGCCAATCTGTACATAGAAAATATGCTGCCACCGGTTGAGCTGTTGCGTAAACACAATACTGCGATTGTTGTGGGCACGGATAGTCTGGCGAGTAATCATAGTCTGAGCATATTGGATGAATTGAAAACGATCTCCAAACATTTTCCTTCTATTCCGCTTAGTGAACTTTTGCAATGGGCTACGCTTAATGGGGCTAAAGCTTTGCAGTTAACTGAGCAATTAGGGAGTTTTGAAAAATGGAAATCACCGGGCGTAGTAACCATTGAACAATTAAACAATGGAGCCATCAGTCAAAACACTTCCATCAAAAGGTTGATGTAAGAATTTCCCGCTTCGCGTTCATTGCGGTTCATTGCGTCCTTTGCGTTACTGCTTTTAATGGTAACCTTTAAAAGCTGGAGCGCAAAGGACGCAGAGGACACGCAAAGAACGCGAAGGAAGTAAGCACCTGCTATCATTTATTAACTAAGTATTTCCTGCAGAATGGCAAAGCTTCGCATTTCTCCAAAATCGCTGATATGCAGTGATAGAAAAGATAAATACGCCTGCAACAACTCTCTTCGAATGGTTCTATTCAACGCAATTTGTTCGAGATCATTATAAAACTGAATATTGATGAGTTGAGAAGTGATACCGGCCATCTGTCCTTCTATATAATATGGATGGGAAGGTTTTTCGCTAATAAACATCCCTTCTTTGAGATCAAGTATCGGAGTGGCTTCATTGTATTCTCCCTGCATCTGAAAACCCAATTCTGTTCCCAGATGTAAAGTGAAGTAGAGAGGCAGATTTCCGGTGAGGGTATCATTGCCTTTATCCAATTGTTTTAGACTATCTTCTATCAGGTAAAACAATTCCGGATTGGCTTCGGGTTGTTTTAAACTGTGTTGGAGTAATTCTATCAGAAACATAGCTACCGTGTTCTTTACCACATCAAACAATACTTTCTGATATAAATAACTCAGCTGGTACTCCTTAATAAACTGCATTTGTTTCAGTTCATTATGGTGCACTTCCATTTCGAGCATGGCGGCGGGTTGAAAGAAAACGGCTTTGCCGGAGGATGTTTTGGTTTGTTGTCTTACGCCTTTTACGATATAGGTCTGAATACCAAACAGCTCGGTATAGATGGTGGTAATGATACTGGTATCACCATACTTAACCGTGCGCAACACAATGCCTTTGGTAGTGTGAACCATGAAATGGGAATCAATTAGTGTGTTGTAAAAATACAGTGCCTATGCTAAGGCCGAAGGATTTTTTCAAGAAAGGCATCCGGGAAAAATCGTTTACATGGCACAATACGTTGTGTGCTTGTATTTTTAAGTTTTCTTAGCGGACATTGCGGTTCATTGCGTCCTTTGTGTTACAGCTTCTAATGGTAACCTTTAAAAGCAGGAACGCAAAGGACGCAATGAACCGCTAAGAACGCAAAGAGAGATAATCAAATACGAGGAACTGATTGCTTGTATTTAGAATAGCCCAACACGATATTTATTTAGTATGCCTTATGATCAGCGGGCTGGGTAACTACCACAGGTGCTACCCTTACAGGGGCAGGAATCAGTTTAATGATTCTTACCGCATGCAGGCCACACATGATGATATAGGTAAGATCAAACTCAAACCATTTCTTTGCAAAGTTGGCATCATCTTTTGCATAATGGTGGTTATTCTGAAATAACTCGCCCATCAATAAAATACCAAAGGGTGTGGTGTTCTTTGACTGATCGCCATTAGAGAAATTGCTATAGCCATATTTATGTCCGCACCAGTTTACCACGGCACCCTGTATCGGGCCCATTAAAAAATGGATGGGCAGTAACAAGAACCACCAGAGATTGGGTGCAAAAAATATATAAAACGTAGTGTACCCTGCCATAAACAGAATCCGCGTTCCCATATGGTGGCCGAATTTATCGAGCCTGTCCCATACCGGCAGGTATTCTTTCAGAAACTGTTCTTCGGGTAAATTTTTACCCGTTAAAAATCCACGGAAGATGAGTACGGTACTGCGCATCATCTGGTAGATATCTCTAAAAAAATGCGGAGAATGCGGGTCTTTTTCTGTGTCACTATACGTATGGTGCATTCTATGCATCACGCCATAAGCACGGGGTATTAAAAATGAAGAGCCTTGTACCAACCAGGTAGTCAGGTAAAAAGTACGCTCCCAGTTTTTGCTGGTGGTATACATTTTGTGTGAAGCAAATCTGTGCAGGAAAAAAGAGTGGAAGAACAGCGATAGAAACCAATGGCCGAAAAAAAACAATAGAATAGCGAGCATTATAAGGGGGTTGTTCGTTACAAAAATGGTAAGGTAAGCTAATATTAACCCTGAGCACTGTTTTGTAGAAAGAATTAACCTTATAAGTGAGGATTGCTTGTATTGGCAGGCACTCCTTCGCGTTCATTAGGTATTCATTGCGTTTGCGTTCCTGCTTCTAATGGTAACTTTTAAAAGCTGGAGCGCAAAGGACACAATGAACACGCAAAGAACGCAAAGAGGGATTTAAATAACGCCCGTGAATTGTTTTAGGAAACGCACATCATTCTGAGAATATAAACGCAGGTCATTTACCTGGAATTTCAATTGTGTGATACGTTCCACACCCATTCCAAAAGCAAAGCCGGTATATTTATTAGAATCAATTCCAAAATTATCCAGCACTTTCGGATGCACCATGCCACTACCCAATATCTCTACCCATCCGGTATGTTTACAGATATTACAACCATCGCCTCCGCAAATCAGGCAACTGATATCCATTTCAGCACTAGGCTCCGTAAAGGGAAAATAACTGGGGCGGAATCGCACTTTTACATTCTTGCCAAACATTTCCTGTACAAAGAAATACAGGGTCTGTTTTAAATCGGCAAAACTTACATTATCATCAATATATAATCCCTCTACCTGGTGAAAAAAGCAATGGGCACGGGCACTGATGGTTTCGTTTCTATATACCCTGCCAGGACAAATCACCCTGATCGGTGGTTTCTGGCTTTCCATTACCCTTGCCTGCACACTGCTGGTATGGGTGCGTAATAACCAGGCCGGATTTTGACTGATGTAAAAAGTATCCTGCATATCACGTGCCGGATGGTCTTCCGGCAGGTTCATAGCGCCGAAATTATGCCAGTCATCTTCTATTTCTGGTCCTTCGGCAACGGCAAAACCCAGTCTTTTGAATATAGACACAATCTGATTACGTACAATACTCAATGGGTGCCGGGTACCCGCCGCAATCGGATCGCCGGGTAAACTCCAATCAATCTGTTGCTGATGATCAGCCTGGGGCTGGTGGTTTTCTTTGAGTGTTTCGTATTTACTCTCGGTAAACAGCTTGAATTCATTCAGGATCTGACCAAATGCTTTTTTTTGCTCATTGGGTACATTCTTCATTTCGCCCATCACGGCTTTTACCAATCCCTTGGTACCCAGGTATTTGATCCGAAATTCTTCTACCTCCTCAGGCGTTTTGGCATCAAAAAGGTCGATTTCCTGCTTATATGCCTCTATCTGTTGCACTAACTGTTCCATGGGGCGAAGATAGAATTCCTATTTCATATGGTAAAGGGGATGATTGGGGGTTTCTATCGATTTACCGAACCCAACCCACCTGATCCGTCCATATAAACCCGCCATCTGTTGTCAGTTTCACAAAAATTGCCCAAAACACCCCATAATACCTACATTTGTTGGTACAGATGAACAACGAAATGGAATACAATACCGAGCGCAATTACCTGGGTATGAAAGAATATGGCCGGCACGTGCAGAAGATGGTGGAATATTTACTGACCATCGAAGACCGCGAGAAGCGCCAGCAACAAACCCAATCCGTAATCGAATTAATGGGCTTTTTGAACCCGCATTTAAAGAATGTGGAGGATTTCCGTCATAAATTATGGGATCACCTTTTTTTCATCAGTGATTTCAAATTAGATGTGGATAGTCCGTATCCGATTCCCCAAAAGGAAACCTATAAGCAAAAGCCGGATCCTTTGCCTTATCCTAAGCGTCATCCAAAATATGCGCACTTAGGTAAGAACCTGGAAGTGGTAATTGCCAAAGCCCTGAAAGAAGAAGATCCTGAGAAAAAAGCAGGTTTCGCGCATGCGATTGCTTATTACATGAAACTGGCTTACAGCAACTGGCATAAAGAACTGGTACATGATGATACCATCAGAACCGAACTGAATAGTATTACCGGTGGCGAATTAGAATTTAGCAACACTCCTTATATTAAACACCGTAACCAGAATTTTGAGCGTGATGAATATCCTTCTCGCAATAATGGCGGTGGTCGCTGGCAGCAGAATAATTTCGGCGGTCGCAGTGGTGGCAACGGTGGTAATAATAACCGTAGCGGATCAGGTAGCAGAGATAACAGAAGTGGAGCCGGTGGCAATAATAACCGACCTGATGGAAGAAACCGGAATAATAATAATGGAGGGAGAACGGATGGAAGGAATGGACAGTTTAAAAAAAGATATTAGGATTTACCTCTTTATAAAAAAAGCACCGAAGATTTCGGTGCTTTTTTATTTATTCACCGTAAAGTCTCCCGATAGAATACTTTGCTGAGAAAGCAAGTAACATTATTTAGAGATCCAATACTATTGCAATATTTTGCTTCAGGGTAGTAATTTGTTCTTCGGAAAGTTTACCAATTTGCTGAATCAGTCTTTTAGTATCAATGGCCCGGATTTGGTCTACCAGAATATCGCCTGGTTTTTCTAATTGATTCTTTTTTAAATGAACCCGTAATAATTCAATTTCAGGTTGCACATTGGAGGTGATTGGACAAATAATGGTGGAGGGATGCAGGTCATTTAGTAAGTCTGTCTGAATAACCACTACGGGCCGGGTTTTTCCGGGTTCTGTACCACGACTAGGATTTAAATCGGCTAACCATATATCGAATTGTTTAATCTTCATCGATAAACTTTTCAAACTCATGGAGAACGCTTCGTGAGTCTTTCCTGGTTAGTTTAGATTCTTTTACCAGTTTATTTTTAAGCAATTTTCTTTTATTAAACTGATTGTAGATACTAACCGCTTCATTGATATAGCGATTTCGGGCAATATTCAGTTTAGCCGTTAATTTTTCGGCCTCGTCAAATGTTGAATCGTCTAATTTTAATGAAAGGGTTTTCATATATGCTTTTTGTAAAGGTATATACTATTTGTATATACTAATGGTTTTTTATTAATTCTATATCTGGTGGATGCTGTTTATTAATTTCATCTCTCTGCTATTGCAACCACGTGTCGCTCGCGGTCCCGAGTACTCCGGAGCCCCGTCCTGTTCTCGGGTCTGCTATTGCTTCTAATCCCGACGCTGGCAGGAGTGCTTCGCATCATTTTTTTTGCCGTGGCCATTCGCCCGGCATCGAACTAATAGAGGCCCATCCACAGGGATTGATTAGTAAGTTTTTTTTTTTGGCAACCTGTTCTATTTTCTACCCAAATTCTCTTGAAAGAGGAATCTCAGCTTTGAAAGGAAAGAAAATACATTCGCAGGTATGGATATTCATTATTTTTATCCATACAAGAGTAATTATTTTCGTGTCCCATAGTTTCCTAATTAAGATTCAGCATTCATGCTAGCAGAAACCAACCAGCCTACTGATCAAAACATATACCATCATTTTGATGTCATTATTGTGGGTGCCGGGCCGGCGGGAACTACCTGTGCGCTGGCATTGGCGGATAGTGGATTGCGGGTGGCTATATTGGACAAAGCGGGGTTTCCGAGAGATAAGGTTTGTGGTGATTCTATTCCGGGCAGATCGGTTAAGTTATTGGGTCAGATAGATTCGCGATATCAGGAAATATTGTCGAAGTTTCCGCATACAGAATATGTAAGCGCTACCCGGGTAGTGAGTTCTTCGGGTAAACAAATTATTAAGTACTGGAATAACCGGGCGTATAACTGTAAGCGGATGGAATTCGATAATCTTTTGTTTGATTGGGTGAAATCGGATACCAACACAACGGTGTATGAAAATACAGAACTGCAATCCGTAAATATCAACGATGATAAAGTTTTGCTGAAAACATCATCCGGTAATTTTTCGGCTGATATGATTGTGGGTTGTGATGGGGCACATTCTTTACTTGCTAAAAGACTGACCGGGTTTACCGTAAATAAATACCATTATGCGGGTGCTGTTCGTGCCTATCATTCCAATATAACCGGCTGTACCCCTAACCTGAATGAGATTTTCTTTTCCAAAAAAGCTTATCCCGGGTATTTCTGGTTATTCCCATTACCCGATAATTCTTTTAATATCGGTTTTGGTATGTTATCAGAAGCGATTGCAGAAAAAAAAGTAAACCTGAAAGAATCACTGGTAGCCGTGATTGAAGAATTTCCGGAATTAACCCAACGCTTTTCCGCATCCGGACCTATTCAGCAAGTAGACGGATTCGGATTACCATTGGGCAGTCGTGATCTCAGGCTTTCCGGTAACCGCTTTCTGCTTTGTGGTGATGCGGCTTCATTGATAGATCCTTTATCGGGTGATGGAATTGGTAATGCCATGACCAGCGGAAATATTGCGGCTGAACATATTCGTAACTATTTTTCGAAGGGTAATTTTGATGCCAGCACGAATCAAGCATATGATAAAGCCGTTTACCGGACCCTGGGCCAGGAATTAAAACGAAATACCCGTTTATTGCGAATCTCTTCGCGCTTTCCATGGTTATTGGATTCGGCGATTGCATTTTTATCAAAAAAGAATTTTGTATCGCGTTATTTGTTGAAGAAATTATAATAAGCTATAGTGCTTTTTTTCTCAGTATAATGATTTGATTTTCCCCTGCGTCCTTTGCGGTTCTCCGCGTTCTGCGCTCCTGCTTTTTCTAGCTTCTGGAAAACCAGCACCGCGGAGATTCTGTGTTAATAATCAAGTGTTTTGATTAATATTTTTAATTTTGTTCTTTAGGCGGTTTTATACCAGCCTGTTTAGGGGAGTTTCCTTTATGGTACTCCTCTAATTTTTTATAATCAATTCTTGTATACTTCTCTCTAATTCAATTTGATTTTTAGTAAGATAAGCGTTATCATATTCTTCTTGTTTTTTGTAAAGGGTATACGTCATCTCTAATAATTTTCTTTGCACTGCTACAGCAGCTTTCATTTTAATACCATTCTTTGATACAATCCGGGCAAATATGGCTTTAAACCTTTCATCGTGCCGTATGGCCGTAAGAGCTGGCATATGCATTGCCTTTCGTAAATATTTATTCCCTCTTTTTGATATTCGAGGCTTCCCTTTGACTGATGTGCCTGATTGCTTCTCCTTCACATCAAACCCTGCATAGCTGGCTAGTTGCCTTTTATTGCGAATCAGATCAAAACCATTGGTCTCTCCTAATATTGTTGCCGCCGTTAATAATCCAATTCCGGGAAGTGAACAAAGGATAATTACTACCCGTTTTACTTCCGCATTCTCTTTGATCAATTCCTTTAGCTCTTCTTTAATTTCATTCTCCTGTTTGTCTAAAAAGGCAATATGCTTTTTTATTCTGGCCAATGATCCCTTATTCGGCTTTGCCTCCGACTCCTCGGCATGCAACTGGTTCTTTGTCACGGTTCTCATTTCTACCACCTGATCCCTTTCCCTGGTCAATTGCCGAAGCGTTTTGTAGATGCCCTTGGGCGGCTCCCAATTATCCAGCTTTCTTTCCAAACCAAACCGGGTAATGGCTTCGGATGCTGTTTTGTCTGTAACCGTCTTTACATCTAATGTCCGGCTGTAATTACTGATCTTATTAGGCAAAATGATACTCAGCCGATCTCCACGTTCTGATAAAAAGTAAGCTAAAGATTCATGATAAACACCCGTAGCTTCCATAACGTAACGCAGTTCAATAGTGCAATCCGACAGCTTTGTCACCCATTCTGTCAACGAAATAAAACCTTTTGATGAATTAGCAAAACTCTTATGACCGTAGAGCTCCGGGGTCCAGTCATCATACATCCGACCAATACAAACAACCAATTCATCCTGGGCTACATCTATGCCCACCACCTGTTTTACTAGCTTTTTCATCTTTACTCGTTTTGAGGTTAATAAAGTGAAAAATCTCCCTTCGTTTTGTCTCCTGATTGGATATTCTGGATATACCGGTCTTGCCAGTATTCCTTACATTCTGTTCAAACTCGAAGAGATAAAAAAGGATGAGGTTCTTTCTCTGCGACAATATGCTTCTATAGCTATTTTTACGCGATTTTCACTCTCATCCCTTTTTCACCTTTAAAAATCAAAACTATTTCTTATTCCAAAGATCTTTTTAACCCTATTTCATTTATTTTGTAAACATAGGAG